>JACCZI010000153.1 GCA_013696015.1 Nocardioidaceae bacterium | reverse complement strand
GTCGCGACTATCGTCGAGCCATGTTGATCGCGGAGGACCTCCTGCTGCTGCTCACCGGCGACGACAGCGGCAAGGCGCAGGTCGACGGCACCAAGCTCGACCACGCGCTGGCCGGCGCCGTGCTACTGGAGCTCACGCTTTCCGGCGCAGTCGACCTCGCCGGAGCGCAGGATTCGTTGAAGCCGGGCCGGGTGGTCATCCGAAATTCCGGCGCCACGGGCGACGGGGTGCTCGACGAGGGCCTGCGCCGCGTCGAACGCAAGGCCGGACGGAAGCCCAAGGACGTCGTGCCGGCTCTGACCAAGGGGCTGCGTGCTCAGCTGTACGAGCAGTTGGCTGGGCGTGGCATCGTGCAGGCCGAACGCGACAAGGTGCTGGGACTCTTCCCGCGCACCCGCTGGCCCGTCGCCGACAGCGAGCACGAGCGCCGGATCCGTACGCAGTTGCGCGACCAGCTGGTGCACGGCGTCAGCGCCGACGAACGAACCGGAGCGCTCATCTCGCTGTTGTCGGCGATCGACGCTGTGTCCACGGTCATCGATCCGCGAGATGCGGGCCTCGACAAGCGCGAGCTCAACAATCGCGCCAAGGCGATCGCCGAAGGGCAGTGGGCGTCCGAGGCGGTTCGCAAGGCCGTCGAAGCGGTCAACGCCGAGGTCACTGCAGCCGTGGTGGCGGTGACAGTTGCCAGCACCGCCGGCAACTAGTCGATCAGCGCACCTCGAACGTCGCTTCACCCTCGATGGGCGCCTCGTCCTCGACGTCGACCGCGTTGACGTCGGCGGCCGACGGTCCCCGCTCGGCCCAGCGTGCAAAGGCGTCCACCGCGTCGGCGTTGCCCTGGACGGCGACCTCGACGGTGCCGTCGGCGCGGTTGCGGACCCATCCGGTGAGTCCGCGTCGCTCCGCCTCGCGCTGGGAGCCGTCGCGGAAGAACACTCCCTGCACCTGCCCATGCACCACGATCCGTCGGCGTACCTGCGCCATGCTCATCACCTCCGGCTCGCACTCGACCAGCGATGCTACAAAGGTGCCGCGATAGCAGCAGGGAGGCACCATCCCTCGTCGCCTACGCTGGCCGGCGCGATGCCTGACCAACTCCCGCTGACACCCGCTGACTTGCGCGACCGGCTGCCCACCGTGTCGCTTCGGGACGAGGTATGGCTGGGCCGACGACTCGACGGGGCTACGAAGCTCCGTGACGAGGGGCGTCGCCGCAAAGCGCTCGGCGACATCGCGACCGGCATCGCGCACGCCGCGTCGGCAGTGGAGTCCCGACGCGCCGCACTTCCCCACCTCAGCTACCCCGAGGAGCTGCCGGTCAGCGCCCGGCGTGACGACATCGCCGCGGCCATCCAGGATCACCAGGTGGTCGTGATCGCCGGGGAGACCGGTTCCGGCAAGACCACTCAGATCCCGAAGATCTGCCTCGAGCTCGGCCGCGGTGTCCGCGCAATGATCGGCCACACCCAACCACGCAGGCTGGCCGCTCGTACGGTCGCCGAGCGGATCGCCGCAGAGCTCGGCGGCGACGTCGGGGATGCGATTGGCTACCAGGTGCGGTTCACCGACCAGGTCAGCGACCGCACGCTGGTCAAGGTCATGACCGACGGCATCCTGCTCAACGAGATGCAGCGCGACCGGATGCTCCTCGCGTACGACACGATCGTGATCGACGAGGCGCACGAGCGCAGCCTCAACGTCGACTTCATCCTCGGCTACCTGCACCGGTTGCTGCCCAAGCGACCCGACCTCAAGGTCGTCATCACCTCAGCCACCATCGACCCGCACCGTTTCGCCGACCACTTCGGTGGTGCGCCGGTGGTCGAGGTGTCCGGGCGCACGTACCCGGTGGAGACGCGGTACCGACCAGTCGTCGATCCCGATCGGCCGGATCGCGACCAGGTGCAAGCCGTCTGTGACGCGGTCGACGAGCTGGCCGCGGAGAAGCCCGGCGACGTCCTCGTGTTCTGCTCCGGAGAGCGCGAGATCCGCGACACCGCCGATGCGCTGGCGCAGCAACGCCGACGGGACACCGAGATCCTGCCTCTCTACGGCCGGCTCTCCACGTCCGAGCAGCACCGCGTTTTCCAGCCACACACCGGCCGGCGGATCGTGCTGGCGACCAACGTCGCCGAGACGTCGCTGACCGTCCCCGGCATCCGGTACGTCGTCGACCCAGGCACCGCGCGAATCTCGCGCTACAGCAAGCGGCTCAAGGTGCAGCGACTGCCGATCGAGCCGATCTCGCAGGCCTCCGCCGACCAGCGCAAGGGCCGCTGCGGTCGGACCGCCGACGGCATCTGCATCCGGTTGTACAGCGAGGAGGACTTCGCGTCCCGACCGGCGTTCACCGACCCGGAGATCCTGCGGACCAGCCTCGCCTCGGTCATCTTGGCGATGATGGCCCTCGACCTCGGCGACGTCGCCGCGTTCCCGTTCCTCGACCCACCGGACCGGCGCACTGTGCGTGACGGGATCGACCTGCTCGTCGAGCTGGGCGCCATCGAGACTGATGCAACCGGCACGCAGCGGCTGACCGCCGTCGGCCGAACGCTGGCCCAACTCCCCCTGGACCCCCGGCTGGCCCGGATGGTGATCGAGGCAGATCGCAACGGGTGCCTGCGCGACGTCCTCATCATCGTCTCCGCGCTGTCGATCCAAGACCCCCGCGAGCGACCTGTCGATCAGCAGCAGGCGGCCGATGTGAAGCACGCCCGTTTCGCCGACGCCACTTCCGACTTCGCCGCGTACCTGAACCTGTGGCGCTACCTGCGCGATCGGCGCAAGGAACTCTCGTCGAACCAGTTCCGCCGGATGTGCCGAGAGGAGTTCCTGCACTACCTGCGAGTCCGTGAGTGGCAGGACGTCCATGTGCAGCTGCGCTCTGCGGCAACCGATCTCGGCATGGCGCTTGGCGATGCCGTCGCCGCACCGGAGGCGGTGTCCCGGTCGTTGCTGGCCGGACTGCTGTCCCACGTCGGGCTGCGCGACGACGACGGGCGTGACTACCTCGGCGCCCGTGGCGCCCGGTTCGCCGTCTGGCCCGGCTCGGCGCTGGCGCGCAAGCCACCGCAGTGGGTGATGGCCGCCGAGCTGGTCGAGACCAGCCGGCTGTGGGCCCGCGACGCAGCCCGAACCGATCCCGCGTGGATCGAGTCGGCCGCCGGGCATCTGGTGCAGCGCTCGTACGCCGAACCGCACTGGGAGAAGCGCCGCGGCGAGGTCGTCGCCCTCGAGCGGGTGACGCTGTACGGTATCCCGCTCGTGGCTGGCCGGCGGGTCTCGTACGGGCGGATCGACCCGGCCACCTCGCGCGAGCTGTTCATCCGGCACGCTCTGGTCGACGGCGACTGGGAGACGCGGCACGAGTTCTTTGCCGCCAACCGGGCGCTGCTCGCCGAGGTCGAGTCGCTCGAGGAGCGGGTCAGGCGCCGAGACATTCGAGTGGATGACGAGGAGCTTTTCGCCTTCTACATCGAGCGGATCGGCAGCGATGTTGTGTCCGCGCGCCACTTCGACTCCTGGTGGAAGCAGACCCGACGTCAGCGGCCGGACCTGCTCGACTTCGAGACGTCGTTGCTCGTACGAGCCGGTGCCGACGAGGTGGATGCGGCGGAGTACCCGCTCGAATGGCACTCCGATGACGTGACACTCCCCGTCCACTACACCTTCGACCCGGGTGCCCCGGACGACGGCGTGACCGTCGATGTGCCGCTGGAACAGCTCAACCGGCTCGACGCCGACGACTTCTTGTGGCAGGTGCCGGGCAACCGGGAGGAGATGCTGACTGCCCTCATCAGGTCGCTGCCGAAGGAGTGGCGGCGGCAACTCGTGCCGGCACCCGACCACGCTCGCGCCCTGCTCCCCCGCATCGCTCCCGGCGACCGCCCGCTGGTCAACTCCGTCGCCGACGAGCTGCGCCGCATGACCGGTGTGGTGGTGCCGGCCGACGCGTTCGACCTGGGTCGGCTGCCGGCCCACCTGCGGGTGACGTTCCGGGTGGTCGCCGGCGGCGAGATCCTCGCCGCCGGCAAAAACCTGCCCGAGCTGCGCGGCCGGTTGCGCGGCCGGGTGCGCGAGGCACTGACCGACGCGGCGGCCGGCATCGAACGCACCGGCATGACGTCGTGGGTGCTGGACGCGCTGCCTCGTGTCGTTGAGCAGCCCGGGAGCCGCGTCCGGGGTTACCCGGCGCTCACCGACGAGGGCACGAGCGTCGGCGTCCGAGTGTTCGAGGACGAGTCGGCTCAGGGCGCCGCCATGCGCGCCGGCACCCGGCGACTGCTGCTGCTCACGGTGCCGTCCCCGCTGCCCGCTGTCGTGCGACAGCTCGACAACCGCACCAAGCTCGCCCTCGCGGCGAGTCCATACCCGTCGGTCCCGGCGCTGCTGGACGACTGCACCGCGGCCGCTGTCGATGCGGGGATCGTGGAGCAGGGTGAGGCATGGACGGCTGCCGGGTTCACCGCGCTGCGCGAGCGGGTCCGCGCCGACGTGGTCGAGACGACGCTCGGCGTGGTCCAGTCCGTGTCTGAAGTGCTCGAGCTGGCCGCAAGGGTCGCCGAGCGTCTCGACGCGATGGTCGGCCCAAAGCTTGTGCTCGACGATCTTCGCACGCAGCTGGCCGGCCTGGTGCACGACGGATTCGTGCTCGAGACCGGCCACGACCAGCTGCGCCACCTGTCCCGCTACCTGCGGGCGGTGCTGCACCGGCTCGGCCGGCTGGGCGACGACCCCGTACGCGATGCGGCGTCGACCGACGTCGTGCACGACCTGGAAGACGCGTACGACCGACTCGTCGAGGCGCTGCCCGAGCATCGCCGCAGCGACCGTGACGTACGCGCCATCCGCTGGTCGATCGAGGAGCTGCGGGTCAGCCTGTTCGCGCAGACCCTCGGCACCGCGTACCCGGTCTCTGCCAAACGGATTCGGCGGACCATGGCCGCAGTGTCTAGCCTCGGCGCATGATCACCTCTATCCACGCGCTCATCTACTCCGACAACCCGGAGGCAACCCGCGCGTTCCTGCGCGACGTGCTGCAGTGGCCGTCGGTGCGAGACCCGCGCGACTCGAGCCCGGAGCTGGGCTGGCTCATCTTCCGCAGCGGCCCCAGCGAGGTCGGCGTCCACCCGACATCGGGGACGTACGAAGGTGAGTCGTACTCCCATCCGCGTCACCACTTGGTGGCGGTGATGTGCGACGACGTCGAGGCCACGGTGTCCGAGCTGTCGGGGCGGGGGGCGGAGTTCACCGGCGAGGTCAGCGACTACGGCTACGGGCTGGCCATCATGATGCAGGTGCCGGGCGCCGACGACATCCAGCTCTACCAACCGACACACCCCGTTGCGTACGACCTCTGACGGACAGGAGCAACCCGCATGTCCACCAAGGCGAAGCCGAAGCGCACCACCCCCAAGCGCACCAGCGACCAACGCCAGGAACTGATCATCACCGTGTTCGAGGAGGCGTTCGCGGAGCTGATGGCCGCAGACCCGGTCGGCTTCCGGACCAAGTACCGCAAGATGGCCGGCGACCCGTTCGCCTTCTACCGCGGCAGCGCCTGCCTGTTCTACGCCGACATGTTGGACTTCAAGGACCCGTGGGCCGACGACAAGACGAGCCGGGTCTGGATCCACGGTGACCTTCACGCGGAGAACTTCGGCACCTACATGAACTCCCACGGGGTGCTGGTCTTCGACGTCAACGACTTCGACGAGGCGTACCTCGGCAACTTCTCCTGGGACCTGCGCCGCTTCGTCGCCAGCCTGGCGCTGATGGGCTGGCAGAAGGCGCTGCCGGAGGATGCGCTGCGTTACCTCGGCAGAGTCTACCTGCAGGCCTATGTCAGCCAGGTGCAGCAGTACGTCGAGGGTCCCGCCGACGAGGACTTCGCGTTGCGCCTCGACACCACCGAGGGCGTCGTGCACCGGGTGCTGCAGGACGCCCGGACCTCGACCCGCATCGGCATGCTCGACTCGCTGAGCTCCGTCAAGGACTACGATCGCCAGTTCACCGAGGGGTCCGGCGTGCGCCGGCTCAAGAAGGCCGAGGAGCACGACGTGTACGACGCGTTCCTGCGCTACCGCGAGACGATCCCGGAGTCCAAGCGCGAGCACCACGACACGTTCTATGTGGTCAAGGACGTGGTGGGTAAGGCCGGTTTCGGAGTCGGCAGTGCCGGGCTACCGGCGTACAACGTGTTGATCGAGGGGTTCAACCAGGCGTTGGAGAACGACGTCGTGCTCAGCATGAAGCAGGGCAACGTGCCTGCTCTGAGCCGGATCGTCGACGTGGCGAAGGCGCGGAACTACTTCGAGCACGAGGGGCACCGCACCACAGTCAGCCAGCGGGCGCTGCAGGTGCATGCGGACCCGTTCCTCGGCTACACCACGGTTGACGGTGTCGGGTACGTCGTCGACGAGATGTCGCCGTACGAGTCGGACCTCGACTGGACCACGATCACCGAGCCGGAGGACATCGAGCCGGTGCTGGTGGATCTCGGTCGCGCGACGGCAAAGGTCCACTGCGTCAGCGATGAGGACAGCGACCAGAGCCTGGTGGAGTTCCAGACCGAGGAGGTGATCGCCGCTGCGGTCGGCTCCGACCCGAGCGACTTTGTCACCGAGATCGTCGACTGGTCGATCGAGTACGCGCACACGGCACGCGCCGACTACGCGCTGTTCGTCGACGCCTTCCGCGAGGGGCGCATCGGGGGCGTCAGCGCCACCTGACCGCAGAGTCGTCAGTTGCGCCGCCCCCAGAGGTCGCGCAGCAGCGCTATCTCCGCGAGATGGTGTATGGCCTCCCGGTTGATGTGCAGCACCAGCGCCGCCATCGGATAGTCGGCATCAGAACCTGCAGGGACGTCTTCGCCTCAACCGCCCGCACCTCTGCCGGCTTGCGCCGCCTCGGCTCCGCAGGTCTCGCGGAGCCGTTCGGCCCGGCCGAGGGACCGCTCGCCGGCTCCGTGAGCGCTCGGTTCAACGCCTTGGCGGTAAGGCTGGGCTGTTGCAGGTCTTGGCACGTAGCAGGCACTTCCTGATCAGTTCTCGCTGAGCGTCCGGCGCCCATGCGTTCCAGAAGTCGGCGTGCGCGCCGAACCTGCTTCCGGAAGCCAACCTGATGCGGTTCAGAGGACCCCGGATGTCGTAACGGAGACCCATCTTCAACGTTGGCACGGCAACCGGGTGGCTCCTCGGACACCTCTTGTCGTGCCGGTATGAGTACGTCATGTGGCTCTTGTGATCAGCTGAGTCCCGGTTCTTGCCGTCCCAACAGTTCGGGAAAACGAGCTTCAGGCGCAGCGGAACGCCGGCGCATGAGCGCGGCAGGTCGCTCGTGCCGTTCGGCCCGTTGTCCGCGCATGACCAGTGCGTGACCAACTTCGGCTGCGGCTTGGTCGCGAGCCCGTCACCGGCGATCATCCGAAGGCCGAGCGGGTACGGGCGGATGATCGATGGGTTGCGCAGCGGTCCCGTGCGGTAGTAGGCGATCATCAGGTTCGGCTCGACTCGACGGCCGTCGTTGTACAACGTCGGCGCCCAGTAGGCGGCCTTGTCCCGAGGGCGGGCGCAGGTGGTGTCTCGGCCGGACAGGCTGCTCGTGGTGCTGTGTGCGTTCGTCGACACGTTGCCGAAGAACTCGTGCCGGTGCGACGCGCCCGGAAGTCCCGGCGCCACGATGGGGTCGTCCGGGGCGGTGTGGGACCAGCGGCACTTGACCTGGAAAACACCCATCCGATCGGCGGGTGTCGAGCGGTCAACGCCTGATACTGCGACCGAGGCAGGCGCCGAACCTCTCGGTGCTGAACTGCTGAGACCAAGGGCAGGCGAAACGCCGCCTGAGGCGGACATGGCCAACACCGCCACCATGAGTTTCATCGTCGGCTTCACGCCGCATCTCCTAGCCGATACAGGGACGCGCATGAAGGCGTCCGGTGCGCTGGACACAACTACCCAGCCGGGTGCTCCGAGACCTCACGTTACGGAGCGTACCTGTTTGATCACACTATGGAGCCTTACCCATCACCGGCATCGGCCGATTGGCCAAACCCTGCATCGGCCGGACGGTCACCTACCAATGAGCGCCTTACCCACTGACCCACACCAGCGGAGCGGATACCGCGCGAAACGGGTCACTAAGCGGCGGGTCCACGATGGTCATCGCACCGGCTGAGCCGCGATCATCCGGCGCGCTGTCTTCCGGCCCCGAGCCCGCGTGGGGATTGGCTAGTCGTGCTCTGTCGCGTCGACCCCTCACGCACATTGGTCATATGCAGTGCTCCGGCCGCAAGAGGGCGCGGATGACTCACGGGCGTGGCGCATCCGCCCCGGCCACCCGACCTGCCGCGCGGCGGACGGAGGCCGACGTCAGTTGTTGAAGGCGTCGGGGTCCGGACCGATGCGGTTGCCCCGGTCGAGCGCGTTGATGTCACCCATGTCGGCGACGGACAGCTCGAAGCCCAGCACGTCGAAGTTGTCGCGGATGCGCTCCGGCGTGACCGACTTGGGGATGACGACGTTGCCCAACTGCAGGTGCCAGCGCAGGATCACCTGCGCTGCTGACGTGCCGAGCCGGTCGGCAATCGTGCTGACGGCATGGTCGTCAAGGTCCTGCGCCTGGCCCAAGGGGCTCCAGGCCTGGGTCGCGACACCCATCTCGTCATGAACCGCCCGCAACGGCTCCTGGGTGAACGTCGGGTGCAGCTCGATCTGGTTCACCGCGGGCGGGACCGTGCCCTCCTGCGCGAGGCGGTGGAGGTGGTTGGCCTGGAAATTCGAGACGCCGATCGCCCGCGCCCGGCCGTCCGCGTAGACCTTCTCCATCGCGCGCCAGGTGTCGAGGTACAGGTCGCGGGCAGGTGTCGGCCAGTGGATCAGGTACAGGTCCACGTACTCAAGGCCGAGCCGCTTGCAACTGGTGTCGAAGGCCGACAGGGCCGAGTCGTACCCCTGGTCGGAGTTCCACAGCTTCGTCGTGACGAACACGTCCTCGCGGGCGAGACCCGAGTCCCGGACCGCCTGGCCGACCCCCTCCTCGTTGCCGTACGCGAAGGCGGTGTCGATGTGCCGGTAGCCGGTCTCAAGCGCCGTCAACACCGTCTTCTTGGTGTCCTCGGGCGGTACCTGGAACACCCCGAAGCCGAGCTGCGGGATCTCGACCCCGTTGTTGAGCCGAATGTCCGGGACCTGGTTCACGGGCCACTCCTCCACTTTCATCGACTTGTCACTGCGCCACCAGGCTATGACCTGGTCTGACAGTGACAAGTCGAGGGATGGGCGGGGTGATGCGGCAGGGTGATGTTATGACCAAGACGCAGTACTACACCGCCACCAGCATCGACGGATTCATCGCCGACGAGAACAACTCGCTTGACTGGCTGTTCGAGCAGGATCCGGGCGACGACAACCATGACCGGTTCCGCACGTTCATGGCTGCGGTTGGGGCCATCGTGATGGGTGCCACCACGTACGAGTGGGTGCTGGATCATGAGCACGTCCGCAACGAACCGGCCAAGTGGCGCGAATGGTACGGCGACACCCCAGCGTGGGTCTTCGGCCACCGCGACCTGCCGTCCATCCCTGGTGCCGATGTCAGGTTCGTCGCCGGTGACGTGCGCCCAGTGCACGAGGCGATGACCGAGGCAGCCGGCGACGCCAACATCTGGTTGGTCGGCGGTGGCGACCTCGTCGGCCAGTTCGCCGATCACGGCCTGCTCGACGAGATCATCCTCGGCGTCGCGCCCGTGATGCTGGGCGCCGGCGCGCCGCTGTTGCCGCGACGGCTGAGCGGGCTGCGGCTGGAGGGTGCCCGCCCGTCCGGCACGATGATCGAGCTGCGTTACACGGTGGCGGCCGAAGGCCCGGCTGCCGACGCCGAAGGTGCGTGACACGATGCCGCCATGAAGGCGACCCTCATCCACAACCCCGGTGACGTACGGCTCGAAGACGTGCCCGACCCGCAGCTGCATGCCGACACCGATGGGCTGGTACGGGTCGTCGCATCCTGTATCTGCGGCTCGGACCTGTGGCCGTACCGCGGTGCCAACACGTTCGACGAGCCGTGGCGCATCGGACACGAGTTCGTCGGCGTTGTCGAGCTGATCGGTGATGCGGTCCAGACCGTCGGCGTCGGCGACTTCGTGATCGCACCCTTCGTGTGGTCCGACGGCACCTGCCCGATGTGTCAGCGAGGCGTGCAAACCTCCTGCGACAACGGTGGTGGCTGGGGCGGCGAGGACGCCGACGGCAACCCGGTCGACGCCGGCCAGGGCGAGTGGGTCCGGGTGCCGATGGCCGACGGCACCCTGGTCGCGACGCCGTCCGACCCGACCCGGCGCTGATCCCGTCGCTGCTCGCGCTCTCCGACGTCATGGGCACCGGCCACCACGCTGC
>JACCZI010000102.1 GCA_013696015.1 Nocardioidaceae bacterium | reverse complement strand
CGTCACGACCTCACTGCGCCGGCGATCGTGAGCCGTCGGCGGCCGACGGCGCGGTGAGCCGCCCGCGCGGCGACGGCTGTGTCCGGGAAGTCGGTGAACACCCCGTCGACACCGAGGTCCAGGAACCTTCGGTGCTCCGCCGCGGCGCGCCCACGCTGGCCCGGTTTCGTCCCCATGCGCAGCTCGGGCGGCAGGAAGTGATTCTCGTCCCGCAACGTCCAGACGTGAACCAGCAGCCCGGCGGAATGCGCGCGGTCGACGACCGTCGTCGGGCGACCGACCCGCTCGACGGTCGGAGGCGGCACCACGAGGTCCTTGTGCACCCCGATCGCACCCGCGTACGTAGAGATCTCCCGCAGCCCTAGCGGGGTCACCAGGTCGCTGTAGCCGCGCCGATCACCGGCGACAACCAGGTCACGAGGGGCACCGACCGCGCCGACGAGCTGGACCAACGGCAACGACGTCAGACCCGCCAGTCGACGCAGGCAGGACGGTTCGAAGGACTGCACATACACGGGTGCGCCCGGCTGCAGCGCGGTGTGCCGGTGCAACGCCGCCACCACGGGCCCCTCCATGGCCAGGCCGACCGAGGCGAAGTACGACGGGTTCTTGACCTCCGGGTAGACGCCGACCGGCCGGCCGTAACGCCTGCTCTCGTGGCGCACCAGCACCAGGATCTCGTCGAGCGTCGGCACCGCGAACTGGCCGTCGTACCCGCGGTTTCCCGGACGCAGCCATGGCAGCCGCTCCCGCGCGTACAGCGTCCGCAGCTCGCCCAGCGTGAAGTCCTCGACGAACCAGCCCGTTACGGCACGGCCGTCGACGAGCTTGGCCGTCCGGCGATGGGCGAACTCCGCTCGGCGGGCGACATCTGTGGTCGCGCCGATCTCCGGCTCGTGACGGGCCACCAGCACGCCGTCACGCGTGGGAACCAGGTCCGGCTCGACGTAGTCGGCCCCGAGGGCGATCGCCAGCCTGTAGGCGGCAAGGGTGTGCTCGGGTCGGTAGCCGCTGGCGCCCCGGTGCGCGATCACCACCGGGTCGCGGGTCAGGCCGGTCACACACCTACTGCACGGGTAGGGGATGGCGCGAGGCCCACGCCGAGGCAACGTGTCGGTGTACACCGGCCGAACCCTCGTCGGCCGAGTAAAGGATTCGCGTCCGGCCGTGATCGTTCCTACGCTGGAGCATGAGATGAAGAGCCTGCCGCTGGCCGATCCCGGCACCCCAGACCTTCGCTCCCCCGGTCGCTACCTGCTCTTCTGCATGCGCGCCCAGGCGGGAGCGCTGAGTGTTGCCATTTTCTTCGGGATCATCTGGATGGTCGCCCAGGCACTGATGCCCGCGATCATCGGCCGGGCGATCGACGAGGGAGTGGCAGCTAACGACACCGGGCGACTCACCTTCTGGGCGCTGATCCTCTTTGCCGCCGGGGTCGTCCAGGCGGTCACCGGCATCGTGCGGCACCGGTTCTCGGTCGGCCTCTGGCTGAACGCCGCGTACCGCACCGTCCAGCTCGTCAGTGACAAGGCGAGCCAGCTCGGCGCGACCCTGCCCAAGCGCGTCGCGACCGGGGAGGTCGTCAGCGTCGGTGCCAACGACGTGGCCCACATCGGCAACAGCGTCGACGCCCTCGGTCGGGCAGCCGGCGCCGTCGCCTCGTTCCTCGTGGTGGCCATGATCATGCTGCTGTCCTCGCGTCCGCTGGGGCTCATCGTGCTGATCGGCGTGCCCGTGCTGCTGATCGCGATCGGCCCGTTGCTCAAACCGCTGCAGCAGCGCAACCTCGCCGCCCGCGAGATGCAAGGTGATCTCAACAGTCTCGCCAGCGACATCGTCGGAGGACTGCGGGTCCTGCGGGGGATCGGCGGTGAGGAGGTCTTCCACCGGCGGTACGCGGTCGAGTCACAGCGGGTACGACAGGCCGGCGTGCGAGTGGCGCGCCTGCAGTCGCTGCTCGACGCCTTCCAGATCCTGCTGCCCGGCGTGTTCGTGGTGTTCGTGGTGTGGCTCGGCGCCCGGTTCGCCTCACAGGGCGACATCAGTCCCGGCGAGCTGGTGGCGTTCTACGGGTACGCCGCGTTCCTCGTGCTGCCGCTGCGCACGGCCACCGAGTTCGTCAACAAGCTGATCCGGGCGCGGGTCGCGGCGGGTCGGGTGATCGCCGTGCTGCGGCTCGAGCCCGAGATCAACGACCCGACCGCACCGGTGGCCGCCCCGTCGGGGAACACACTGGTTGACTCCGGGTCCGGCTTCGTCGCCCGCGAGGGGCTTGTCACCGCGCTGGTGTCCGCCGACCCCGCGGAGAGCGCCGCGATCGCCGACCGGTTAGGACGCTTCAGCCCGGGTCAGGTCAGCCTGGGCGGGGTGCCGCTGGCAGACCTGGCGGTCGACACTGTCCGCCGCCGAGTCCTGGTGTCCGACACCGCGAGCACCCTGTTCTCCGGCCGGTTGCGTGAGGAGCTGGACGTGGCCGGGACCGGCAACACGGCCCTGCTCGACCGCGCCATGCACACCGCGTCGGCGCAGGACGCCCTCGAGGCACTGCCCGACGGCATCGACGCCCGTGTCGAGGAGCGTGGCCGCTCGTTCTCCGGTGGGCAGCGTCAGCGACTGGTCCTGGCGCGTGCGCTGATCGCCGACCCGGACGTGCTGGTGCTGGTCGAGCCCACGTCGGCCGTGGACGCCCACACTGAGGCCCGAATCGCAGAGCGGCTCCGCGACCAGCGAGCAGGGCGGACGACCGTGGTGATCACGGCGAGCCCGTTGCTGCTGGACCGGGTCGACACCGTGATGTTCGTGTCCGGCGGTCGCGTGGTCGCCGACGGCACCCACCGTGAGCTGCTCGCCACCGTCCCGGCGTATCGCTGGAC
>JACCZI010000089.1 GCA_013696015.1 Nocardioidaceae bacterium | reverse complement strand
GTCCAGCGCCACCCGGTCGACGTCGTTCAACGACACGAACACGTAGATGAGCACCAGGCTGCTCAGGACCAGGAAGCCGATCTCGGTCTTCCCCGGGTTCACGCTCCACGACACCGTCGCTCCGGCCACGCCGAGGAACAGCAGCCACAACGGCACGGTGGCCGACACCCGGACGTCGTGCTCGCGTCTCCGCAGCCGCTGGAGCACCAGTCCGACCCCGAGCACCACGCCCAGGATGGAGGACAGGGAACCGAACCGCGAGGGGCCCACGGCCAACAGCTGCCCGAAGGGGATCGTGACTGCGTAGGCAGGCAATGCCACGCTCAGGGGCTCGCGCAGGCAGAGGATCACCAGCCCGATGACGACGGGTGCGACAGCAAGCCCGAGCACTAGCTGCGTCACCGGCGACGCTCCTTTCAATGTGAGCACTTTGTCGCTCGCGCCATGCTACTGTCCGAAAGCAACAAGTCGCTCGGCGTTGGTGAAAACCTTGCCGTCGATACGGGGGTTGTCGCCGGTGGTGGGGAAGGGCATGGCCGAAATTGGTGTGCGGTCTCGCGGGAGCTCGGGCCGGATCGAGGATCTGATCGCCGAGCGTGTCTTCGACCGATCAGCCGAGTGGTTTCCTGACCTTTACGAGCCGACCCTACGGGTCGCCTCGCTGAACGCGCGACCCACCTGTCTCCTCTTCGCCGTGCGGCTGGATTCGCGCGCTAGCACGCCTCAGGTGCTGGCGAAGGTCAGACGAGAATTACCTGTGGCGCGCAGCGGCGCTGGCGCTGGGCGGCCCCGACTTCATGCCCTGCCCACGGACGTCGGCTACCACACCTCCTTGGAGTACGGCGGACTGCGCTCCATCCTGAACGTCTTCGGACCCTCCCATCCAGTGTTCGGCGTCATCCGACCCCTGGACCACATGACGGGTCAATCCACGCTCTTGATGGACTACGTCGCCGGACGTACCCTGCGCGACGCGTTCATCGCCGAGAGCCGGCTGGTGGCCAGCCCCACCGGTCGTCGTCGACGAGCACCTCACACCGCGTGGGGCAACGCCGGAGCGTGGCTGCGCCGGTTCCACGACTCGGTGCCCGGCGAGTCGCTCCCGGCACAACAGGTCACGCGATGCGAGGTCGTCGATCACTTCCACCAGTACGGCGCCTACCTGAGTGAGCGGCTCGGACCTCGGAAGCTGGGGGGTGTCGCGTCCAAGGGTGCTGAGCTGGCGGCCGGCGCGTTGCCGGACCGCCTGCCGCTCGCCGTCGGGCATGGTGACTACGCGCCGAGGAACATGTTCGTCGACGGCAACGGGCGGGTCACGGTGTTCGACCCGATGCCCCGGTGGCGCCAGCCGCGCTACGAGGACCTGTGCCGCTTCACCATCGGCATGCGGTTGTTGGGCCTTCAGCTCAGCAGCCATGGCGCTGCCTACAGCCGGGGTCACCTGAATCGACGCGAACGCGAGTTTCTCACCGGGTACTTCGGCGACGACATCCCATGGGCGGCGCTCCGCTGCTATCAGCTGCTCATCCTGCTGGACAAGTGGTCGGCGCTGGTCGATGCAGAGTCAGGCGACGGCTGGCGGACGAGGCTGCGTTCGGCGACGATGTTGTCGGCGCACGAGTACATCGGTCGGGAGGCCCGGCGGCTGCTGACCATCGCGTCCAACGACGGCGACTAGTGAGTTCCGTCGCGGTCAGCGTCGACCGACCCGTACCCCCACCGCTGCGATACCGGGGTCCCGAGAATCTTGTCGAGCCGGTGGACCTCCGATGAGAACGTGCGCCGGAGCTCGGTAGCCAGTGCTGGGTCCACCGTGGGTCGATCGGTCTGGTAGCTGCGATACAGGCTCTGTCGCACCAGGGTCGAGCGCTTGACCCGCGAACGGAGGCGCCGCAGACCCAGCCGGCGCACCAGCTGCGACGCCTTCTTGGCAGCGGCAGCCGCGGCCGGACTCCGGGCGACCCCTGCCGGCATCCGTCGCTGCAAGGCGTCGGTCGGCAGCTCGAGCTGCGGGACGCCGAGGAAGCGGAAGACGTCGTCAGCGTACGTCTGCGCGTCGTCCAGGAGGTCGTCGAAGAGGCCGACGTGCAGTTGCTCTCGAGGGAACTCCTCGAGGTATCGGTCGAGGTGTGTGGCGTAGCGGCCTCGCTCGACAAGTCGGGGAAAGCGTTCGAGTGCGAACTCGAAGGTCCCCTGGTGCTGTCCGTTCTTGACCAGGTCGAGGTAGTCGGAGAAGGCGCGGTCGACCGGTTCACGCAGGCATACCAGCAGGCGCATCGCACGGTTGACCGCCGCAATACGGCTCGGTGTCTGCGGGGACGACAGATATGAGTGCGAGATCTCTCCTATGGCGCGCTGCTCACGCGCGTCAGCAAACTGGCGCAGATACCACGCGGCGCCGTTCTCGAAATGCGAGTCGAAGTAGTACAGCCCTTTGCTGGCTGCCAGGTAGACGTCCGGGTGGATCGAGAGAGCGTTGAAGAGCCATGTCGAGCCGGCCTTGCTGGTGCCGATGTACAAGAAGGTGGGCGCTCGGCCCGGGGGCTCAGCGACCACGGCTCGGATCGTAGCCCTCAGCGATAACGTCCCAGTATTCCGGCGTGAACGGCAGGCCGCACAGACCTGACGCTGTGACGCTCCACAGCTGTCCTCGGCCCTCTGACACGGTGTCCTCGAGCTTGAGCGCCGTCACACCGCCCGAGTCCCCGAAGTAGAAGCCGTACCGCTGCAGCGCACGGGCGATGATAAGCGCCTCAGGGTGCAGGTTGAGCGTCTCGAGGTCGACGGACGGACTGATGCGCAGCCGCACCCCCTGAGGCGGCACCGCGGGGTCGTCACCTGGGTAGTCGCCGTCGGAGCCGACCATCGGGAAGACCCCGCGGTCGGAGAGCTCCGGGCCGGCGGCCACCTTGAGTACGTGCCGGACGGCCCCCGCCTGCACCATGTCCCAGCGCACCACGGACGTCGCCCCGTTGTTGCCTCGGTGCGTACCGGTGTTGTCCTGGTCATCTGACAAGCCGGTGTCGGCGTGAAGCCCGTTGGAGTCCAGATAGGTCACGGTGGCGCCGGACGCCGACCACATGTCGTCGGCCTCGTCGTACCACGCGTCGGTCAGCAACGTGACGTAGCCCCTCGAGACGTCGAAGATGGTCACGCTGCCGTCGCTGTTGTCCGGGGGCTGCGCACCGGCCGGGATGCGCAGCCGATCCAGCTCCGGGGACGGTGAGTGGTCGACCCCCTGGATGTCATACCCGGTGTCCGAGGGCTTCGCCCAGTAGACGGGTTGGCCCCACACGCTTGTTCCCGCTCCCGCGAGTCGCAGGCAGCCGTCAGCGCTTCCCGGCGCCGTGCTCAAGTGGTTCAGGATGAGATCCCCGGCAGGATTCTGCGGCGCCGTGGCCGGGAGCGGGGTGTTCCACCATGAGTCCGCGGAGAAGGCACGGAGTGGGTTGGGGACCGGCTCCGGTACCGTCGGTACCGTCGGCGAATCCAAGGGATCCGATCTGAGCATCGGCACAGCAATGAGCGCGGCGATCCCGAGACAAACCGCGCCGACGGCGACCAAAACTGTTCGAGAGGATCCTCCGATGGTGGGTCGGCGCTGCGAGGCATGGCGGACAGGTGGCCTGTCGCGTCGCTCCTGCACCTCAACCATGCGGTCAATGGTAGGTGAAGGGTTGACGCAGCGTAGCCGACACAGGGAGCTCGCACCTCGTCGCGGGGATACCGGAGTCGACGCGTGACGAGCGCCGACACGCCTCTCAAGGTCCTGTCGGTGGTCGGGGCCGGCCGCAGTGGCACGACCGTGCTGGCGAGCATCCTCGGAGAGGTCGAGGGGTTCGCCAGCGCCGGGGAGCTGCGGTGGCTGTGGGAGCGCGGGGTGTTGCAGCAACGGCCCTGTGGCTGCGGCAAGCCTCCCGAGCGGTGCCCGGTGTGGTCCAGCGTGATCGCACGCGTCATGGCCAGCAGCGAGCGGTGGACGGTACCCGAGATCGTGGCGGCGCAGCATGACGTGGCCCACCTGCGCAGCCTGCCGAGACTCCTTCGCGCATCGAGCGACACTCAGACGCAATGGCCTGCGCTCGACTTGGTGCTGACAGTCACCGGGCGGACCGTCGAAGCGTTCGCCGAGGGCACGAACGCACGAGTGATCGTCGACACCTCCAAGCGCCCACAGGACGCCGCGGTTTCCGCCATGCTGGAGGGAGTCGACCACTACGTGCTCCACGTCGTACGTGACCCACGCGCGGTCGTCCACTCCTGGCGGCGCCGCAAGACGTTCGCCGCGGAGGGAGGGACGCGCACGATGGGCACCCGTCGGCTGCCCTCGACGGTGCGTGCCTGGACAACCAACAGCATCGGATCCGAGCTGCTGCGTCGTCGGGTGCCTGCTTCGCACTGGCATCACATGCGCTACGAAGACTTTTCCCGCCACCCTCGATCGAGCGTCGAGTCGATTGTGGCCTTTCTCGGCGAGCAGGGCAGAACGCCGTTCGAGAATGAGGACACCGTCGCGCTGCAGCCGAACCACATCGTGTCCGGAAACCCCACCCGCTTCACCACCGGCTCGGTCAAGATTCGCGCGGACGAGGAGTGGCGGCAGGCGATGCCGCGGCGCGATCAGCTGCTGGTCCAACTGGCGACCAAGCCGCTGATGATGAGGTACGGCTACACGACGCGGAACCGCGAAGCGGCGTCGGCACGTCGCACGGATTAGCGCGTCGAGGGATCGGCGCCCCGCTAAACTGGTCGCGATGTCGCAGCAGACCAGTTGCCTGCGCTCCTCTTTCTACGGGTTGGCTGGAGGCAGGCGATGACGGCGAGCCGCGACCGCGGCGGTGACGACATCGAGGTCAGCGAATATGCAGGCGGACCCGTGACGGACGACGCTACCGAGATGGGGCGCGACCACGTTCGCGGCTCCATGTTGTTGCTCCTGGGCCGAGTGGCGTCCCTCCTCTTCACGGTGGCCACGCAGGTCGTCATCGTGCGTGCGCTCAGCAAGGAAGACTTTGGCGTCTTCGCCTTTGCGTTCACGATGGTCGGCGCCGGGCGTGTCCTGCTGAGCCTCGGGCAGGGCAGGCTGCTCAGCCGCTTCATGGCCAAGTACGAGGAGGAGAACGACTACCCCCGCATGCTCGGCAGCATGGTGCTGGCCGTCGGCACCATCGCCATCACCAGCACCGTTGTGCTGGTAGTTGTCGGAATTTTCGCGGGCTCGTTGGTGGACGCCACCCTCGACGCGCCCAATGCCGTCCAGGTTCTGCTCGTCTTGATGTTCCTGGCGCCGCTGGAGGCTCTGGACCAGGTCTTCGTGGCGCTCTTCGCCGCGTTCACCCGACCTCGTGCGATCTTCTTCCGCAAGTACATCGTCACACCGGGCCTCCGTCTGATCGTCGTGCTGGTGATCGCGATCCTGGGGGGCAGCGTCTTTCAGTTGGCGCTGGGCTACCTGATCACCAGCTTGATCGGGATAGTCATCTACGTCGTGCTCCTCGTCGGCGTGCTGCGGGGACGCGGCATCATGCACCACTTCCACCCGAGACGGATCATCCTGCCGTTCAAGGCGGTGTTCTCGTTCTCCCTCCCGACGCTGACCAGCGAGCTGGTGTTCCTCGCCACCCACACCCTTACTGTGCTGCTGCTCGGGATCTACTGGGCCGCTACCGAGGTCGCCGACTTTCGGGCGGTGCTGCCCGCGGCGCGGCTCAACCAGGCCGTCTACCAGACCTTCGTGACCCTGTTCTTGCCGATGGCGGCGCGGCTCTTCGCCCGCAGCGACCACGGCGGCCTGCGCAGCACCTACTGGCACTCCTCGGTGTTCCTCGCCGTGGCCACCTATCCGATCTTTGCGATGACCACCGTGTTCGCGCGGGAGACGACCGTGACGCTCTTCGGGGAAAGGTACGCGAGCGCCGGCTGGGTGCTGATGGCGATGTGCGTGGGCTACTACTTCAGCATCGCGCTCGGCTTCAACGTCTTCGTGCTGCAGGTCTACGGGCGACTGGGCTTCCTGGTGTGGTCAAACGTCGGCGTCGCAGCGGTGAGCGTGGGACTCATGCTGCTGCTCATCCCAGAGTATGGAGCGCTCGGTGCGGCGATCGCGACCACAGCGACGTTGGTGGGACAAAACGTCGTGAACCAGATCGTCCTCAACAAAACGCTGCACGCGGCGACCGGAGGTCGAGGTGAGCGCTATCTGCGTCCGTATCTGGTCATCGTGGCGGTGACCGCGGCGTTGGCTGCCGTCAACGTCGTCTTCCATCCCAGCTTCGTCATCGCCATCGTCATCGCTGCGGTCGGCTCGCTCATCGTCTTGCGGCTGACCCGAGAGTCGCTGCAGCTCTCCACCACGTTCCCCGAGCTGACCCGGGTGCCTCTATTGCGCCGGCTGATCCACTGAGTTTGTCGATCCAGCCCTGTCAGATCGCGCCGAACATCGCGAAGTAGGGCTCGCGGTTGCTGGTCGGGCTCCCCACACCGCCGAAGTGACCCCCGACGTACAGCCGGCTCGCCGTGGCGGCCAGCGCCCAGACGCCGGGGTAGGAGTTGTGCATCCGGGGTGCGAAACCCGGGTCCAGCGCACCGGTAACCGGATTGAGGGCCGCCAGCTGGTGCCGCTCGTTCGCGGGTGTGTTGCTGCCGACGTATTGGTTGAAGTGGCCACCGATGTAGAGGAGGCCGTCAGAGACGGTCACGGCCTGCACGTCGCCGTCGGTGTGTACATACCGCCACCGCGGCGCACCGGTTGCGAGGTCGTACGCGCCGACCTGCCCTCCAGGGCCGGACGAGGCGACGTACACGGTGTTGCCGGAGACGGTGATGTCCCAGTAGGTGGCGCAGTTCGTGCACATGCGCGCCGGCGCCCAGGGGCTGAGCGCTCCGGTCACGAGGTCCACCGAGGCGAGGGACGCCCGCGCCTGGTTGTTGACGGTCGTGAACTTGCCTGCAGCGACCAACGTCGACCCGTGTTTAGCCAGCCCGTAGACCGGCGCGTCGGTGAAGGCGCTGAAGCCCGCGACCAGCCGCCCGTCGTCGACGAAGAGTTTGCCCAGACCACGCTGGCCGTTGCCGTTGATCGAGCCGAAGGTGCCGCCGACGTAGAGGTTGTTTCCGTCAACGACCAGGTCACGAACGGTGCCGCCGGCGCTGCCCTTCCACCCACCCGTTCCCGTCACGGGGTCCACCATCCCGCTCGCCGCGTCCAGCGACGCGAGCCGGCGATGTGTGGCGCCCTCGATGGTGACGAAGGCACCGCCGGCCAGCAACTTGCTGCCGTCGGTGGACATCACCAGCGCGCGGACGTCGCCGTCGGTGTTCTTGGTCCAAATGTGTGCACCGGTGGAGGAGTTGACCGCAGCGATGAAACCCCCGGTGTCGCCGGCGTTGGCACCACCGAGATAAGTCTGGGTGCCGGACGTCACGATCGCGTGCACCGGTCCGGGGGGAGTCCACTCCACG
>JACCZI010000073.1 GCA_013696015.1 Nocardioidaceae bacterium | reverse complement strand
GAGGTCGCCATCCTCGTGCTCGCTCTCGGGGTGGCGGTCATCCGGGTCATCCCGGTAGCCGGGCTGGCGCCGCTGAAGCTGGTCGCCGTCGTCTACACCGATGTCGCCCGCGGTACACCGACGCTCTTGGTCGTCTTTCTGGTCGGCTTCGGGGTGCCTGCCCTGCGGCTGCAAGGCGTACCGATCGACCTGTTCTGGCTCGGCGTCATCGCGCTCACGTTCTCGTACGGCGGCTACGTCGCAGAGGTGCTGCGCGCAGGCATCGCCTCGATCCACCCCAGCCAATGGGCCAGCGGTCGCTCCCTCGGGCTCTCCTACGGCCAGACGTTCCGCCATGTCGTGCTGCCCCAAGCGGTGCGCCGGGTGATGCCGCCGCTGATCAACGACTTCGTCTCGCTGCAGAAGGACACCGCGCTGGTGGCACTGATCGGCCTCGTCGAGGCCCTGCGTACGGCGCAGATCAACTCGAGCAGAGACTTCGACTACACCCCGTACGTCGTCGCCGCGCTCGGCTTCATCGCGCTGACGGTGCCGCTGGCGAGGGCCACCGACCACCTCGCACTGCGGGCGGTCCGTCGCGAGCAGGGATCGACCTGATGACCGACACGGTGCCGCTGCTGCGGCTGGACTCGGTGTGCAAGAGCTTCGGGCGCCACCAGGTCCTGCGCGGGGTGGACCTGCGGCTCGACACCCACGAGGTCGTCGCGCTCATCGGCTCCAGCGGGTCGGGCAAGTCGACGCTGCTGCGGTGCGTCAACCTGCTGGAGGCCGTGGACGACGGCACGGTCGAGCTGGACGGGCGTGACATCACCGACCCGCGTGTCGACGCGGACGCGGTACGCCGCGAGATCGGCATGGTGTTCCAGGCGTACAACCTGTTCCCCCACATGTCCGTGCTCGACAACGTCACGCTCGCGCCGCGACGGCTGCGCCGGCTGCCGCGTGCTGAGGCCGATGCGTCAGCCCGGCTGCTGCTGCGCCGCTTCGGGCTCGAGGACAAGGTCGCCGTGCACCCCGACCAGCTGTCCGGCGGCCAGCAGCAGCGGGTGGCTCTGGCGCAGGCGTTGGCCATGCAGCCGCGGCTGCTGTTGCTCGACGAGATCACGTCGGCTCTCGACCCCGAGCTGGTGGGCGAGGTGCTGGAGGCGATCAATGATCTCAAGCAGCAGGGCATGACGATCCTGATGGCGACGCACGAGATGGCCTTTGCCCGCGAGGTCGCTGACCGGATGGTCTTCCTGGACGAGGGCGTGGTACTCGAGGAGGGTCCGCCGGTGCAGCTGCTCGACGCGCCGCGTCATGAACGTACGGCAGCGTTCCTGCGCCGCTTCCGGACCGCGGCATCGTGACCGCGCCCTCTAGCCAGGGCTGTCACAAGCGCTAGGTAGGTCCGGCACGCGCGACGCCGCGCACCGTGTCGAGGCTGAGGTCGTACGGCGAGAAGGACGCCATCCACCACGTCGCCCCCGCCGCCTCGTAGGGCCGTGGATCGGCGCCGGCGGGTCCGCCGACGGCCACGTCGAAAGGCCCTGACGCAGCCGGTCGCAGCGTTCGGACGTCGGCCACGATCTCGGCGAGCTGGGCCGGCGACTCGACCTCGATCGGGAACATTCCGTCGTAACGTGCCGCACGGCGAAGTGGCGCCCGGTTGCCGCGCCGCAGCGCAACCCAGATGGGAGGTCGTGGGCGCTGTACGGGTATCGGTCGGATCGTCAGGCCGTCGACGACGTAGTGCTCCCCGCGTCGGCTCACCGGCGCGCCGGACCAGGCGGCGGTCAGGATGTCGAGGCTCTCGTCAAGCATCTGCCCACGGCGTCGGGCGTCGAGCTCCTCACCGGTCCCGCTGAACTCGCTGGCGCCGTCTCCGCCGATGCCGACGCCGAGAGTCACCCGACCGACCGACAACCGATCCAGCGTCGCGACTTCGCGCGCCACCTTCACGGGCCGCCGCCGCGGCAGCGGCGTGATCATCGGGCCGAGCCGCAGCCGCTCGGTGGCGCAGGCGACGGCTGCCAACGTGATCCACGGGTCGGCGATCGCGGCAACCGGAGCGGAGTAGGCGATGTGGTCCCACACGAAGAGCCCATCCCAGCCGGCGGCCTCGGCGTGGACCGCCAGATCCGCCACCGCAGCTGGTTCGGCAAGCGCGTCGAAGATCGGCAGGAACAGGGCATGCTTCACGCCCGGAACGCTATCGGCCGCCCTTCGGTCGTGGCGGCGCTAGCGCATCGGTGAAGTTTCCACAACTCCACCAATCCACCGTGTGTGTGGAGACGAACACTCCACGTGAGCAGATTTCGGGCCTCCACCCGCATCGTGGCCGCTGGCGCCGGCATCCTGGCCGCCGCGACGGGCGTGGCCGTGTCATCGGCGGTGTCCGGAGCGCTCACCGGCGTGCCCTCACCGCTCATCTCGGTCGGCAACCGCACCATCGACATGGCGCCTCCGGCGCTGAAGGACTTCGCGATCGAGCAGTTCGGCACCGCCGACAAGCCGATCCTGATCGGTAGCGTCGCCGTCGTCATCGCGCTGGTGGCTGCGGCCGCAGGGGTGATCGGGCTGCGTCATCCCCGCGTCGCGTTGGGCATCACCGGCCTGCTCGGCCTCGCGGCACTGGCTGCGGCCGCGACCGATCGCACCGCGACCGCTCACCCCTTGCTCGTCGTGCTTCCGTCAATCCTCGCGACCCTCGTCAGCATGGCGGGACTGGCCTGGTTGCTCGCCACCCTCGGGCGCCGCTCGGGTCGTAGCTCGGACAACTGGCTGGCCCCGCACCCCGGTGACGACGTGCCGAGCGGCTTCGACCGGCGGCGTTTCCTCGCCGCCGTGATGGCGACCGGAGCGGCTGCAGCGGCCGGCGGTGTCATCACGCGGTTGGTCGGCGGCTCGGCGGCCGCCGCTTCCCGCGCGGACATCCAGGTCCCGATCCCCGCAAGCCCGGCCGGCCCGGTGCCGCGGGGGGTCGAGGCGGGTGTCCGCGGCGTGACGCCGTACCTCACCGCCAACACCGACTTCTACCGCATCGACACCAACCTGCAGGTGCCCGACGTCCCCGCCGACACCTGGACGCTGCGCATCCACGGCCTGGTCGACAACGAGCTCGAGCTGACCTTCGAGGACCTGCTCAAGGAGCGTCTCATCGAGCGACGCATCACGCTGACCTGCGTCTCCAACGAGGTCGGCGGTGAGCTGGCCGGCAACGCGACCTGGATCGGCGTGCCGCTCAAGGACCTGCTGGATCGCGCCGGTGTGCAACAAGATGCCGATGCCCTCCGCTCGGTCAGCGTGGACGACTTCACGATCGGCACGCCGGTCGAAGCGGTGATGGACGGCCGTGACGCGATGGTGGCGATCGCGATGAACGGCGCGCCGCTGCCGCTGGAGCACGGCTTCCCCGCCCGGATGGTCGTCCCAGGCCTCTACGGCTACGTCTCGGCGACCAAGTGGATGACCGAGATCGAGGTCACCCGGTTCTCCGACTTCACCGCGTACTGGACCGAGCGCGACTGGGCGCCGGAAGCGCCGATCAAGACCGCCTCGCGGATCGACGTCCCCCGTGCCTTCCAGTCGCTGCCCGCGGATGCCGTACGTGCCGGAGGAGTCGCCTGGGCGCAGACCACCGGCATCGCACAGGTCGAGGTTCGCGTCGACGAAGGCGACTGGGAGCTGGCGCAGCTCGCGACCGAGGACACGCTGGACACCTGGCGACAGTGGTCGTGGCAGTGGGCCGATGCCACACCAGGCAGCCACACGTTGACGGTCCGGGCCACCGACAAGGCCGGCGCCACACAGACTTCCGAGCGGGTCCCGCCCCGGCCCGACGGAGCCACGGGATGGCACAACGTCCAGTTCACCGTGGAGTGATCAAACCGGGGAGTACAGCACCACCAGCAGGACCCACAGAGAGGGAAAGACAATGCAAAAAACTATTCGGAAGGGCCTGGCCGTCAGCGCCGTCGCCTCGTTGGCGATGTTCTCGGCGGCTTGCGGCTCGGATGAGAGCACCGACACCGCCGGTGGCGGCTCCACCACGCCGAGCCAGGAGCCCAGCTCCGACGGCGGCGGCGACGACATGATGGCCAACCTGGTCGGTCAAGGCTGCGACGACTACGCCAAGGCGGTGCCTTCCGGGGCCGGCTCGGTCGATGGCATGGCTCAGGACCCGGTGGCAGTCGCGGCAAGCAACAACCCGTTGCTCAAGACCCTTGTCGCCACCGTGTCCGGCGAGTTCAACCCCAAGGTCAACCTGGTCGACACGCTCAACGGTGACGAGTTCACCGTCTTCGCCCCGGTCGACGACGCGTTCGCCAAGCTTCCGGCGAGTGCGCTGAAAGACCTGGCCAAGCCGGAGAACGCCGACACGCTGGCGACGATCCTGACCTACCACGTCATCCCGGGTCAGCTGTCGCCGGACAAGGTCACCGGTAGCCAGGAATCAGTCCAGGGCGATGCCGTCGAGGTCACCGGCTCTGGCGACGACCTCAAGGTCGACGACGCCACGGTCATCTGCGGTGGCGTGCAGACCGCCAACGCAACGGTCTACCTCATCGACTCGGTGCTGATGCCGCCGAGCCTGGCCTGACCGAGGACCGGCTCACACCGACTCGCGTCGCCCCGGCACGGCTCGTGCCGTGCCGGGTGCGGCGCGTGCTCCTCGACTGGGGGTAGCCAGATGGCAGACACGCCGGGCGCGTCGGGGTCATCTGGCTACCGCCAGCGGTAGCCCACCGGCGCGGCGTCCGGGGTCTGGCGCTACGTGGTCAGCGCCGAGGTGCTGGTGCGGCGCAGACCCCACCAGCCGGCGGCGCCACCGAGTGCCAGCAACACCGCGCATATCACCATGGCGGCGCGGTAGCCCGAGCTGAAGGCATCGGCGTCCCGGTAGTCGTCACCGCTGAGGCCGACGGCCACCGGTAGGGCCGCCACCGCGAGCAGACTGCCGGCCCGGGCCACGGCATTGTTCACCCCGCTGGCGATACCGGCGTAGCGGTCCGGAGCGGCGGCCAGCACCGTGGCCGTCAGCGGCGCTACCAGCGCCGCCAGCCCGAGCCCGAAGACGAACACGCCCGGCAGCACCCGGGTCCAGTAGCTGCCCTCGCCGTCAACCATGAGCAGCATCAGGGCGCCGATAGCGCCCACCAGCGGACCGATGCTCAGCTGCAGCCGCGGTCCGATCCGCGCCGCCAGTGCACCGGACCAGCCGGACAGCACGAGCATCAGCACGGTCACCGGCAACAACGCGACACCGGCCTGCAGCGCCGTGTAGCCCGACACCACCTGCAGCTGCAGGGTCAGCAGGAACATGAGGACACCCAGCGCCCCGTACACGACAAAGGTCAGCGCGTTGGTGGAGTTGAAGACCCGTGACGCGAACAACGTCGGTGGCACCATCGGCGCTCGGCGCCGGCGCTCGGTGATGACGAATGCTGCCAACGCGGCAACGCCGCCTGCTCCCGCGGCGTACGTCCATGTGCCGTCACCGGACTCGATCAGCGCGTACGTGATGCCGGCCAGCCCGAGGCAGCCGAGCAGCGCACCGGCGACGTCGAAGCTGTGCGCGGCCTGCGGGTCGCGGGTCTCGGGGACATGGCGCCCGGCCACCAGCGCGACAGCGACAGCGAGCGGCACGTTGATCCAGAACACGTAACGCCAGCTCGCCACCTCGATCAGCCACCCACCCACGAACGGGCCGATCGCGGTGGTGACCCCGGCAAGACCGGACCAGATGCCGATCGCGCGGGCGCGGTCCTCCGCGCAGAACGAGGCCTGGATCATCGCCAGGCTGCCGGGAGTGAGCAACGCGCCACCGACGCCCTGCAGGGCTCGTGCGCCGATGAGCAACGCGGCCGTCGGTGCGAGCGCGCAGGCGGCGCTCGCGACCGCGAACCACACCACTCCGACGACGAACACCCGCCGCCGCCCGAAGCGGTCACCCAGTGACCCACCCAGCAGGATCAGGGCGGCCAGCGTGAGCAGGTACGCGTTGATGACCCATTGCAGGTCGGCCAGGGAGGCGCCGAGGTCGTCGCCGATGGCCCGCACCGCGACATAGACGACGCTGCCGTCCAGGAACGCCATCCCGGATCCGAGGATCGCGGCGGCGAGGATCCAACGGCCCTGGGCGGTCCCGATACGCACCGCGGCCTCGGTCGTCGTGACCGGCTGTTCGGTCGCGGTCATGCCGCTGGAACACCGCTACATCACCACGTGTTCCGGGGCCGGTGGCATGCGTCAGGATCGGGCCATGACGGGACCGACCGAGCTGGTACACCTCGACGTCAGCGTTCGCTCCGACGACGCTTCGGTGGCTGTCGTGACACTGGACAGCTCCGCGAACCGGAACGCTTTAAGCAAGGCGCTGCTGCAGCAGCTCGGTGACCATCTGGACGCCGCGGACGCCGACCCCGCCGTGCGGGCCGTCGTCGTTGCCGCTGCCGGGCCGGTGTTTTGCGCCGGCGCCGACATGGTGGAGGCGACCAGCGGCGGGATGGAACGTGGCGCCCGGGACATCGTCGCCCTGCAGCGCCGGATCGTCGCAATGGGCACACCGGTCGTCGCCCGCGTTCACGGGCCGGTTCGAGCTGGTGGCCTCGGCATCGTCAGCGCCTGCGACGTCGCGATCAGTGCGGCGTCGGTGACGTACGCGTTCACCGAGGTCCGGCTCGGCCTTGCGCCTGCGGTCATCTCCCTCACCACGCTGCCGCGGCTGACCGCGCGGGCGGCCAGCGAGACGTTTCTGGGCGGCGAGACTTTCGATGCCGCCGAGGCAGAGCGCATCGGCCTCGTCACGCGGACGGTGCCCGACGCCGAACTCGAGGCGGCCGTCCAGTCGGTAGTCGACTCATGGTGCCAGGGCAGCCCGCAGGGCCTGCGCGAGACAAAGGCCCTGCTCAACTCGCCGCTGCTGCGCCGCATCGACGAGCTCGGCGAGCAGGTGGCCGTGCAGTCGGCCCGGCTCTTCGGTTCGGACGAGGCCCGGGCGGCGATGCATGCGTTCCTCGACCGGCGCAGCCGCTGAGTGCTGCGCGGGAGTGGCCAACGCCTTGCCGTGCGACGGTTTTGGCGGGAGGCTAAACCGCCCGGCCGTCGCCGCCGGCTCCGGAGAGGACTCCATGACCGCGCGGACACGTACGTCTCGACGACTGGTGGCCGTCACGGCGGCCGTTGCACTCGGAGCCGGACCGGCCGCGTCGGCGCTGCCGCAAGCCGGCGCCACGGCCGGGTCAACCGCTCGCGCAACGGTGAGCACGGCCGCCGGCGACGACAACCTGGGACGCGCCAGAGGCTTCTACGACGCACGTCTCGGGACCACCACGCACTCTCGGACGGTCCTCACGAACCGGGCTGCCCGCGCGAGCACTCGCCGCGAGGCGCAGACGCTGCGTGAGACGCTCGGCGTGCAGGGTGTTGTCGACATGGACGGGTTGACCGGAACGCCCCGCCAGTTAGCCCGGCTCGACGGCTTCCTCACCGAGCGCAGCAGTGCACCAGCCGCCGGGATCGCGCTGGAGTACGTCCGCACCCATGCGGGCGCCTTCGGGCTCGACACAAGAGACATCGCCGCTCTGAGGCTGCGCCGCGACTACGTCGACATCGAAGGCATCCACCACCTGTCGTGGGTGCAGTCAGCCGGCGGCGTGCCGTTGTTCGGCAACGGCTTGCAGGCCGCTGTCACGCGGGACGGACGCCTGCTCAGCATCGGCGGCTCCCCGGTTCCCGCGCTGCGCGCCGTCCCCGCCGGAGACCTCGTGACCAGCGGTCCGGCTGCCATCGCTGCGGCGCGATCCGACCTCCGGGAGCCGACCTCAGCCGGTCCCGGTGACAGCGCTCGCGCGGTGCTGTTCCAGACCCTCGACGGCACCCGTCACGCCTGGGAGACGATCACGATGTCGGCCGTCCATCCGGCGCTGCAGGTCATCGACTCCGCCACCGGGGCGATCCTCTACAGACGCAGCCTCGAGAGCGACGCGTCCTCGGAGCCCCGATCCAAGCAGGATGCAACGGCGATCGCGTACCGCTACTTCCCCGGTGCCCGCCACGGCGGCCGCCAGCGACCGGTCAACCTCAGCCGCCGGGGCTGGCTGGCGGGCAAGGCGAAGCTGCTGCACGGCAACAACGCGCACACCTACGCCGATGTCAACGATGACGGTAAGGCGAACCGGGGCGAGGAGATCCGGCCGGTGGAGCCACGGTCGTGGGCGTACGAGCTGAAGCCTTTCCGGCTGAAAGACGTCTCGTTCTGCAACCAGGCAAGGGATCCCTTCCCATGTTCGTGGAACCCGAACAAGCCGTACTCGTGGCAGGTGAACCGCGACCAGAACGGCGCCCAGGCCTTCTACTTCGTCAACCAGTTCCACGACCACCTGCTGAGGGCACCGATCGGGTTCACCGAGGCTGCCGGCAACTTCCAGCGGAGGAACTTCACCGGCAAGGGCGAGGACACCGACGCGGTCCAGGTCCAGACCGACGACGGCGCGGACACCGTCGACGGCCTGCCCGACGCCAACCACGTCGACAACGCCAACATGGCCACACCGCCGGACGGCACGTCGCCCCGGATGCAGCTGTACCTGCAGCACCTGCCGGGCACCAGCTATCCCGACGGTGACCCGTTCGCGCCGACCAATGTGGGCGACGAGGCCGACACGGTCTACCACGAGTACGTCCACGGACTGTCCAACCGGCTCGTCGTCGACGCGTCCGGGCGCTCGACGCTTGGCCCTGTCCAGGCCGGTGCGATGGGCGAGGCGTGGAGCGACTGGTACGCGATGGACTACCTGGTCCGCAGGGGCCTCGAGTTCGACCAGAAGAAGTCCGGTGACGTCGTGCTCTTCCGGTACGACGGCGCCGGGGTGGCCCTCGACCGTACCGAGCCCATCGACTGCAAGGTGGGAGCGAGGACCAAGCGGTGCCCGGGCGGCCTGACCGGGCACCGGGGCGGCTACACCTACGGCGACTACGGGCGGGTCGGCGGTGGCCCGGAGGTGCACGACGACGGCGAGATCTGGGCGCAAACCCTGTGGGACCTGAGGGACCGGGTCGGCTCGCGGGTGTCGGAGTCGCTGGTCACGCGGGCGATGGAGCTGTCGCCGGCCAACCCGTCGTTCCTCGACGAGCGCAACGCCGTCCTGCTCGCCGACATGGCCGTCTTCGGAGGTAAGCACCATGACGCGCTGTGGCGGGTCTTCGCACACCGGGGCATGGGCTACTACGCCGGTTCGCTCAACGGCAACGACACGGCGCCGGGTGAGAGCTTCCGTGTCCCCCCGCCACCCAACACCCCGATCGGAGGTTTGCGCGGCATCGTGCGCGACTCGATCACCGGCGATCCGCTGCCGGGTGTCCGTGTGGTGGTCGCCTGGCAGGGTTCGCCGTTTGCGACGAACCCGTCCACCCGGACCGGTCCCGCCGGGCGGTACTCGCTGGGTCCGGTGCCGGTGGGCCGCTACCCGAAAGTTGTCGCGCTCTCGAACGACGGATACGACACCAAGTCCGCCGTTGTCCGCGTCAGGGAGGGCACCAGGGTCCGCAACTGGATGCTTCGCCGCGACTGGGCTGCATCGGCCGGTGGTGCCTCGATCACCGCGTTCGACGGACCGGACTACGGCCGGTCGTGCGGTCCGCCGGCCGCCATCGACCAGTCTGTGTCGAACGGATGGAGCAGCACGGCCAACCTCGGCCGGGACGGGCAGCCATCGGCGCGGACGCCGAAGTCGGTCACGATCCACCTCCCGCGAGCCGTCGACGTCACCACCATGGGTATCGACCCGACCGCGAACTGCGGGGATGGGGCGAGCGCGTCGACCGGCGACTACAAGATCGAGACATCGACCGACGGTACGACGTTCGAGGCGGCCGCCAGTGGTCAGTTCACTCCCGACGACCGTGGCCGGCTCAACCAGGTGACGCTGAACGGGGGTACGACGGCGAACGTCACCGATGTCCGGTTCACGATGGTCGCGCCGCAGGTGTTCCAGCGCAGTGACTACCCGGCCAACCCGTGTCCGGGCCCCTACAGCGGCTGCGACTTCATCGATGTCACCGAGATCGAGGTGTTCGGCACCGGCTCCTGACCTAGACTTGTCGGTTCGCGTGTCCGCCGAGCGCACAAAGGAGCGAGGTGTCTGCCGAACCGGTGATGTCGGGCGTCGCCGAGCGCGAGATCGCCGCCGAACAGCGCTACGTCGATGGCATCTACCTGCGGCTGGATGAGGCCGCGAAGTCCGCGCAGGCGCTGGCCGCCGAGGGACACGGCCGGGCCCGGCTCGGTCACGAGGGCGGGCTGGTCGAGCGCGACGCCATGGTCTACCAGGCCGCCAGGCGTATCGCCGCGCTCGACGCCGCGCACGAGGGGCTGGTGTTCGGGCGCCTCGATCTCGTCGACGGGGCGGCACGCTACATCGGACGGATCGGCCTGCGCGATGCCGCCCGCGAGGTGATGCTGCTCGACTGGCGGGCCCCGGCTGCCGCGGTGTTCTACCAGGCGACCGCCCAGGAGCCGTCAGGTGTCGTGCGCCGGCGGGTGCTGCGCTGCAAGGCCTCCCGGGTGGTCGGCGTCGAGGATGACCTGCTGGACGCCGACGCCGCACCCGACGACATGGTCGTCGTGGGCGAGGGGGCTCTGCTGGCGCAGTTGGGCCGGGCCCGCGACGCGTACATGCACTCGGTCGTCGCGACGATCCAGAAGGAGCAGGACGAGGCGATTCGCGCCCCGAGCCGGGGGGTGACCACGATCGCCGGCGGGCCGGGGACCGGCAAGACCGTGGTGGCCCTGCACCGCGCGGCGTACCTGCTGTACACCGAGCGGCGGCGTTTCGAGAGCGGCGGCGTGATGATCGTGGGCCCGTCGAGCGTCTTCATGTCCTACATCGACCGGGTGCTGCCGAGCCTCGGTGAGACCAGCGTGACGTTGCGCTCGATCGGAGCGGTCGTGGACGGCGTCTCCGCCGGCCGGCACGACGCCCCGCAGGTGGCCGTGGTCAAGGGTTCGATGCGGATGTGCCAGGTGCTGGCGCGTGCCGCGCGCGGGCAGGTGCCGGGGGAGCCGAGCTCGTTCCGGTTCTTCTACCGCGACGACGTGGTGACACTCGACACCGGCGCGCTGCGCCGGCTGCGCCGCTCCCTGCTGTCCGGCGGCCAGCGGCGCAACCGGGCGGCCGCCAAGGCCGCGCAGCAGCTCGTCGACCTGCTGTGGCGGCAGGTGCAGGGTGAGCGCGGCCGCGAGCGCGGGCGGGACGACTTCGTCGACGCGTTGACCGGTTCGCCGCAGTTCGAGGAGTTCGTCTTGTCGTGGTGGCCGCCTCTGGACGCGGTCGATGTGTGGCGATGGCTGCACGACTCCGACCGGCTGCGTTCGTACGCGTGCGACGACCTGACACCGCAGGAGATCGAGGCGTTGACGGCGTCGTGGCGGTCCCGCGACGACCCGGCCGTCGAGGACGTACCGCTGATCGACGAGCTCCGCTACCTCCTCGGCGACGTGCCCGAGGGTTCGGCTCGCGACCTGGTCGAGGGACCGGCACCACGGCAGCTGTTGTCGTTCGAGCGCGAGGAGGCTGCCGGGCGGTTGCGGGCGACGCAGCGCACCGAGGACGACTCGTACGCGCACCTGTTGGTGGACGAGGCGCAGGATCTGTCGCCGATGCAGTGGCGGATGCTGGGTCGGCGGGGGCGCTACGCGAGCTGGACAGTGGTGGGTGACCCGGCGCAGTCGGCCTGGCCGCTGCCGCGGGAGGCGGCCGCCGCGCGGGAGGAGGCGCTGGCCGGAAAGCCCGAGCATGCGTTCAGGCTGTCGACCAACTACCGCAACTCGGCGGAGATCTTCGATGTCGCCGCCCGGGTGGCCAGGGTTGCGGTGGCGCACCCGGATCTGCCGCACGCGGTCCGCCGCACCGGCATCCAGCCGGATCACCGGGTGGTCGACACCGGGGCTCGCGACGCGACCACCCGCCATGTGCTGCGCGCCGTGGCGGAGGCGGTCGAAGGCACCGTGGCGGTGGTGACGTCACAACGGAGCCGGTCGCGCGTCGAGGCGCTGGTCACCGATGACCTACGACGCTACGGCGGGCGGGTGCTGGTGCTCGACGGGCTCGACATCAAGGGTCTGGAGTTCGACGGCGTGGTGGTCGTCGAGCCGGGTGAGATCGCGGGCGAGGCGCAGTCGGGATGGCGCACCCTCTATGTCGTGCTGACGCGCGCCACGTCGCGGCTGGTCACGGTCAGCACCGACGCCGCCTGGTTGCACCGCATCGGCAGCCGGCAGGCATGACGGGCGCTGGCGCGTCTCGTCTCGGGGCCATCCCGAAACGAACCGGCGCGGCCCTGGCGCTGCTGGTCGTCGGGCTCGGAGTAGCGGTGGCGGTGGGCTTCACCGGCTTCCGCTCCGACTCCCGTGTCGTAGTGATCGGGGCGCACACGACGACGGTGTCACCCACCTTCGACGGCTACGCCACGCTGGACTTCGGGCCGCTCGTGCCCCGGGTACGCGTCGCCACCGACGAGCCGTTCGGTCTCGGGGTCCGGGTCGATGTCGGCGACACCGACGTCGGCAGCGTCAACGAGCTGATCCAGCGCGACGCGTTGATCGCCAGCCAGCCCGACGGCGAGGTGCGCCGGATCCGTGCCACCACTACCGCGATGGCGGTAGCCGCCGCCGTACGCGGGCTCGGTGCCGGCGTCCTCGTGGCGCTGCTGCTCGCCGCGTTGTGGCGGCTGGTCGGTCCCCAGCGCCGGACGCAGCTCGCTGCGGGGGCGCGTCGAGTGGTCACCAAGCCGCGGCCCCGTCCGTTGTTGGCGGGCGCGGGTGTCGTCACTGCGACCGCCTTCGCGCTGGCCGCTTCCGTGCTGCCCGGCGCCGGGGCGGCGGAGTCCGCCTCGGGCCAGGAGGAGTGGGTGCGCGTCCCGGAGCTGTTCCCCGACCTGGCGCTGGACGATCGGCTCCGCGATGTCGAGGTGTCCACCGGTGGCGCCACCCGTGGTGGCGTCGAGTTGGTCGACAGCGCTCTGGCGACCTACCGCCAGTCGGTGGAGTTCTACGGCGCGTTGGCGCAGAGCGTCGCCGACGTCGCCGATCGCATCCGCCAGCCGCTGGAGGACGAGACCGTCGGGTTGCTGGTCGCGGACCGGCACGACAACATCGGCATGGACCCGGTCGCCCGCGCGGTCGCCGATGCTGGCGGCGCGACCTTCGTCATCGACGCCGGCGACGACACGTCGAGCGGCGGTGACTGGGAGACGTTCAGCATCAACTCCCTCGCCGACGCCTTCGACGGCTTCGACGTCGTCGTGGTCGCAGGCAACCACGACTCGGGGGACGCGGTGCCTGCGGCGTACGCCGACGCCGGCTTCACCGTGCTCAGCGGCGAACCGGAGACCGTCGCCGGCATCCGCTTCATCGGTGACTCCGACCCGCGCAGCAGCGGGCTCACGGCAATCCGTACCGAAGGCGCCGAGACCGTCGAGGAGCAGGGCGCCCGCCTTGCGAGCGCGGCCTGCGAGGACGGTGACGTCGACGTGGTCGTGGTCCACAGTCCGACCACCGGCCTCGCTGCTGCCGAGTCGGGCTGCGTCGACCTCGTCGTCTCCGGGCACGTGCACCGCCAGCTCGGACCGGACACGGCATACCCGGTCGCCGGGCGGCCCACGACGACGTACAGCAACGGCACCACGGGTGGCGCCGCGTACGCCTTCGCGCTCGGCGCGGCGCTGCGCCGGGACGCGCAGGTCACGCTGGTCACCTTCCGAGACGGCCGGCCGGTGGGCCTGCAGCCGGTCGGGTTCGCCACGGGCGGCATCGTCGAGGTGGCGCCGTACCAGCCGATCGCCACCGGCGTGGCCCGAGCCGCTGTCCGGGGCCCATCGTGAATGTGCTCGCAAATCTCCTCGACGCCCCGGCATGGGCCGTCATCCGGATGGGCAGCTCCGACACGGTCACCCTGCTCGGCGGGACGCGAAGCGACCTCACCGAGCTCGCAGACATTCCGCTGCAGCAGGGCGTGCCGTCACCGGGTCACCGGTTCGACTCGCTGGTGCTCGTGCCGTACGCGCAGCTGCGCGAGCGAGGGTTCGAGGCCCACCAGGACGGGACCCCGCTGTCGCACATCCGTCTCGAGGAGCAACACGAGGTGCCGCTCGGGGAGCTGCTGAGCATGCTGCCCCACGAGCCGGTGGGCCGGCCCGGCGGCGGCGCCTTCGACATCGACGACCAGACGTACGCGGGTGTCGTCGAGGCAGTCATCCGGGACGAGATCGGCAACGGCCAGGGCGCCAACCTCGTCATCGCCCGCCGCTACGAAGCCCAGCTGGCGCCCTGGGGCACCCAACAGGCCCTGAGCGTGCTGCGCCGACTGCTCGAGACCGAGCGCGGCGCGTACTGGACGTTCTGCGTGTTCACCGGCAACCGCTACCTGATCGGTGCCAGCCCGGAGCGGCACGTGAGCATCGAGGCCGGCAGCGTCCGGATGAACCCGATCAGTGGCACGTTGCGGCTCGGCGGAGCGCGCTCGGCCGAAGAGCGGCGGTCGGCCCTGCTCGCATTCCTCGCCGACGAGAAGGAGATCTACGAGCTCTTCATGGTGGTCGACGAGGAGCTCAAGATGATGTGCGACATCTGCAACGAGGGCGGCCTCGTGCTCGGCCCGTACCTCAAGCAGATGTCTCACCTGGTCCACACCGAGTACCTGCTGGCCGGCCGGACAACCCGCGACCCGCGCCAGGTGCTGCGCGACTCCATGTTTGCGGCGACCGTCACCGGAAGCCCGGTGCAGAACGCCTGCCGCCTCATCAAGCGGTACGAGTCGTACGGCCGCGGCTACTACGGCGCCGCGATCGCACTGATCGGCCGAGGCTCCGACGGCGCCGCGGTTGTCGACGCCCCGATCCTCATCCGCACCGCCGACGTCGACCTCGCAGGACGGCTCAGCGTCACCGCGGGCGCGACGCTTGTCCGAGACTCCGATCCGGCGCGCGAGGTCGCTGAGACGCATGCCAAGGCGGCCGGGATCCTGACCGCCTTCGGCCTCGTCGAGGCGCCTGCCCCTGACGGAGACGATGTCAGCGGGCTCACGCACGACGACGTGCGAATCGCACTGGGGTCGCGGAACTCCCGGCTCAGCCCCTTCTGGCTGGCCGACCAGGCGGCGACCCCCACCGATCCGGCGCTGGCCGGGCGCCGGGCGGTGATCGTCGACGGTGAGGACGACTTCGTGAACATGCTGGCCCACATGCTCGGCGTGCTCGGTGTCGAGTCACGGGTGGTGGGCCACGAGCGGTGGTCACCGCACGACATCGACCGCGCCGACGTCGTCGTGGTCGGACCGGGACCGGGGGATCCCCGCGACGTCGCCCACCCGAAGATCGCCGCCTTCCGGGCGGTCATCCAGCGCAGCAGGGAGCGGAGACAGCCGCTGCTCGCCGTCTGCCTCGGTCACCAGGTGCTGTGCGCCGAGCTGGGCCTGGAGCTGGCGTACAAGGACATCGTCTTCCAAGGCACACAGACCCGGCTGCCGGTGCTCGGTCGCCCGGAGGTTGTCGGCTTCTACAACACGTTCGTGGCGCGGGTCCCCGCTGGCGGCCTGCCCGACGGCATCGAGGTGGAGACCGACCCCGAGACCGGCGACGTTCATCTCGTCCGGGGGCCGGGCTGCGCCGGCATCCAGTTCCACGCCGAGTCGATCCTGACCCAGCACGGCTTCGACATCATCGCCGAGCTGCTCGAGTCCCTCCTTGCTGCGTGAGCGCTCGGGAGTCTGGTTCGACACCATGTTCACATGGGATAGGGGCACTCCCAATGGGGTGGAACCTGTTCGAAGTGCACCTCAGCCATGGGAAGTAGCCACTCGGGTGTCGTTCTGCTGGACAGCTCGTTGCCGGTGCTCAGGACGCTGGCGTCCCGCCATCGCTGTCGAGGGTCACGTCGGCCTGTGCGGTCTCGCCGTCCCGTTCGTACGTCAGCGTGACCGCATCGCCCGGGCGGTAGCCGCGGATGGCTGCGACGAGGCCGTCGCCGCCGCTGACCAGCGTGTCGTCGACCCGGATGATCACGTCGCCGCTTTGCAGGCCGGCCTCTTCACCCGCACTGCCGTCGGTGATGTCGCCGACTCGAGCGCCCAGAGTGGTGAGCCCGTCGGGGTCGACGGCGTCGGAGACAGAGACCCCGATGCGAGCATGGGTGGGCTCCTCGCCGTCAGCGATCTGCTCGGCGATCGCTCGAGCCAGGTCGATGGGAATGGCAAAGCCCAAGCCGATCGAACCGCCGGCGTCGCTGACACCGCTCGACGCGGTCCGGATCGCGGTGTTGATGCCGATGACCTGTCCGCTCACGTCGACGAGGGGACCGCCGGAGTTACCCGGGTTGATGGCGGCGTCGGTCTGGATGCCCGGGAAGATCGCACTGCCGGCACTTCCCGACGAGCCAGCGGACACCGGGCGGTTCAACGCGCTCACGATGCCGCTGGTGACGGTGCTCTCGAGCCCGAACGGAGAACCGATCGCGACCACCTGCTGCCCCACGGCCAGCTCTGACGACACGCCCAGTGTCGCCGAGGCGAGACCCGAGACCCCCTCGGCCTGGATGACGGCGACGTCGGTGAGCGGGTCGCGGCCCACGATGGTGGCGTCGGCTGTCGTGCCGTCGTCGAAGAGGACGGTGATCGAGCCGCCGTCCGCTGCGGTTTCGACCACATGGTTGTTGGTGAGGATCTGACCGTCGGAACTGAGGATGATCCCGGTGCCGCTGCCGCCCCCCTGCGACCCGTTGACGTTGATCTGCACCACCGAGGGGCGCACTGTCTGCGCCACCTCCTGCACGCTGCCGCGAGGCGCCGCTACGGTGTCGGCGCTGGCGACCGGTGCGTTCAGTGCACTAGTGCCATCGGTGGACACCGGGTCGGGGGCGGTGACCGCGTCGTATCCGGCGGCACCACCGACGCCCGCAAGCGCTCCTGCGAGCACCGCGGCGACAACCAAGGTCGCGGCTCGTCGCGGTGGGCTGGATTGCGGCGGGACCGGCGGCGGTGGCGCGCCGGTCCCGGACCAAGAGCCGTACGCCGCCGCAGGCAGCGGCGCCGTGGGCTCATAGACGTGCGTGGTGCCGGCCGGGTCGGGAGTCGTGGTCATGCACCCACTGTCTCGGCTCACTCTGAGACGCCGCTGAGACGCCCTTGTGAGCAGGCCAAGACTTGGCGCTGAACCTGGGGACGATTCGCGAGTGCTGAGCCCTCAGACCCGTTCGGGGGATGGGGCCACCGGCGCTTCGGGCGATGGCGCCACCGGCGCGGCCGCCAGCGGTTCACCGGGCAGCCGCAGCGTGAACATCGCGCCGCCGTTCGGGGCTCGTCCGGCGGTGACCGTACCGCCGTGGCGCCGCGCCGTCTGCTGCACGATCGCCAGCCCGAGTCCAGACCCCGGCAGCATCCGAGCCTCGCTGGAGCGGTAGAAGCGCTCGAACACATGGGGCAGGTCCTGCTCGCTGATGCCCGGACCGGAGTCGGCCACGGTGAGATCCCCGGCCCGCAGCCGCACGGAGACGGTGCCGAGCGGCGGGCTCCACTTCGCGGCGTTGTCGAGCAGGTTGGTGACGGCGCGCTCCAGCAGCTGTGCCTCACCCACCACGAGCCACGGCTCCACCTCGACGTCGAAGTCGATCCCGGGAGCCCTCCGGCGTACCCGCTCGACGCCACCGGCGACCAGCTGCGCCAGGTCGGTCGGCTCCGGCGTGCGGGTGAGGGGCTCGTCACGCGCCAGCTCCACCAGGTCACCCACCAGGGTCGAGAGCTCCTCCACCTGGGCGTGGGCGTCGGCGAGCAGCTCGCCGCGGGCCTGCGGGGACAACCCGCTGCCGCCCTCGCTCTGAGTGAGCAGCTCGATGTTGGTGCGCAGGCTGGTCAACGGAGTTCGTAGCTCGTGACCGGCATCGGCCACCAGCTGTCGCTGGCGGTTTTGGGAGGCGTCGAGCGCGATCAGCATCGAGTTGAACGCGACCGTCAGCCGGGCCAGCTTGTCGTCACCGGTCACCTCGATCGGCGTGAGCTGCTGAGTGCGCGCGACCTGTTCCACCGCCCCGGTCAGCTTGCGGATCGGACGCAGGCTGTTTGTGGCAACCACCCAGCCCGCGGCCCCGGCGACCAGCATGCCCCCGATGCCGACGACCCAGAACAAGACGCCGAGCCGGTCCAGCACCGCGTGGGTCGGCTGCAGCGACTGGGCCACGACCAGCGCCGTTCCGGGACCGGCGCCCACCGCGACCACCCGGAAGTCGGTCCCTGCAATATCGACGGTGCGGATGGAGTGCCCCAGATCCCCTCCGGCGACGCCCATCTCCCGTGCACCGACGTACGGTCGGGCTGCGTTGCCGTCGGGCGTCGACTCGACCATGTCTGCGCGTACGACAGCGAGCTTGATGTCCGCGGCGGCGAACGTCGCCGGCGGGATCGTTCCCACGACACCGCTGTCGGCGAAGCCGGCGTCGGCCGCGGCGTACGCCCGGCGCAGCAGCGACTCGTCGAGGGAGTCGACGAGCTGCATCCGGACCATGAAGTAGACGGCGCCGCTCACGACCGCCAGGGTCAGCCCAACCGCCAGCGTGGCCAGCACCGTCACCCGGGAGGCGAGCGAGATACGCGCGGAGACCTGCTCGCGCCACCTCACGGGGCGGTCTCCCGCAGCACGTACCCGACGCCGCGCACCGTGTGCAGCAACCGCGGTTCACCGTCCTGCTCGATCTTGCGGCGGACGTACCCGACGTAGACCTCGAGCGAGTTCGCGGTGGTCGGGAAGTCGAAGCCCCAGACCTCCTCCAGGATGAAGGACCGCTCGAGCACCCGGCGGGGACGCCGCATGAACAGCTCGAGCAGCGCGAACTCGGTACGCGTCAGCGACACCGCCCGCTCACCGCGGCGCACCTCCCGAGTCGCGGTGTCGAGGGTGAGGTCAACGAACCCCAGCAGCGTCTGCTCGTCTTCGGCGCTGCGGGCGGCCCGGCGCAGCAGTGCGCGCAGCCGCGCCAGCATCTCCTCGAGGGCGAACGGCTTGGTGAGGTAGTCGTCGGCGCCGGCGTCGAGGCCGTCCACCCGCTCGCGCACGGCGTCCCGGGCCGTGAGCACCAGGATCGGCACGTCGTTGCCCGCGCTGCGCAACGCCTTGGTGGCTTCGAGGCCGTCCAGGCGGGGCATCATCACGTCCATCACGATCGCGTCGGGACCGATCAGCGGGACCCGTGCCAGCGCCTCCGCACCGTCGGCCGCGACGTCGACCGTGTACCCGTTGAACTCCAGAGACCGGCGCAACGAGTCGCGCACGGCACGGTCGTCGTCGACCACGAGGATTCGCCTGCGCTCGGGCATAGGCTCAAGAGTGCCACCAGCGCCTGAGACGCGGCTGAGGTACGGCGCTCAGCTCGGTCTCGCGGTGGGGCAGGGCGCGCCCCGTCGTGGCGGCCCTGACCTCAGGCGCTGTCCAGAACCGCGCGTGCCGCGGCACCGGCGCGACCACCGTAGCTGCCGCCGCGCACCACCGCGTGCACCAGCAGCGCATGCAGCTGGTGCAACGGCACCCGTGACTCCCAGCCTTCCGCCAGCGGGGCGGCTTCGTCGTATGACTCGAGGATCCGCAGCAGGTGTGATGACCCGAACAGCGCGAGGGTGGCGAGGTCGCTCTCCCGGTGGCCGCCGTGGGCCGCCGGATCGACGAGGTGCGCCTGGCCGTCGGACCCCCACACGACGTTGCCCGACCACAGGTCGCCGTGGAGTCGCGCGGGCGGTTCGGGGGGGCCGCTGACGGCATCGATGCGGTCGAGCAGCTTCTCGATGTCGGCGGCGTCCTCCTCGCCCAGCTGGCCACGGTCGGAAGCGAACCTGAGGTACGGCAGCACCCTGCGGGTGGCGTAGAACTCCGCCCAGGTAGGCGCCGGGCGGTTGACGAGGGGAACGCCGCCGATGAAACCGTCATGCGGCGCGCCAAAGCTGTCGGCGCCCGCAGCGTGGGTGGCGGCGAGCCCGCGGCCGAGCCGCTCTGCGGCCTCGACGGTGGGCCGGCCCGCCTCGACCCAGGCGAGAATGATGCACTCGTCGTCAACCGCGTGCACCTGCGGGACTGCAGCCCCTTGCGCTTCGGCGAGCCAGCGCAGGCCCGCCGCCTCGGTGGCAAAAAATCCCGGCGGGGCCTGGGGTCGCGTCTTCATCAGCGCGCTGCGTCCGTCACTGAGCCGCAACCGGGTCGCGGTGCACAGGCTGCCACCGGGCACGGGCGTCGTCGCCACCACGCTGGTGTCGAGCAGCTGCTCTGCCCGCGCCGCGATCGTCGCCATCCGAGCCACGCCACCGACCGTAGGGCGTCCCTTGGCGACGCACCAGGCCAGCCGCCCCGTCGACCCTCGGGCGGCGGGGCTGGCTGCGTCGGTCAGTCGTTGTCGAAGGCGAGCCCGAGCGCCCAGCTGACGACTGAGATCACCAGCGCGCCACCCACCGCGGACCAGAAGCCGTCGACGCGGAACGCCACGTCGACGCCGTCCGCGATGGCTGCCACGAGCAGGAGCATCAGTGCGTTGATGACTACCAGCAGCATGCCGAGCGTGAGGATGATGAAGGGCAGCGCGAGCGTCTTGATGATCGGTGCGACCAGGGCGTTCACGAGCCCGAAGATCAGGGCTACGGCCAGCAGCGTCACCAGTCGGTCGCTGGTGTCAGCGCCGCCGATCCGGATGCCGGCGAACAGCCACGACGCCACGGCAAGAGCAGCGGCGTTGACCAGGATCGCGGTGAAGATCCGGTACATGACCCCATGCTGGCACGCGCGTCGCCGGCGGATCCGCAGGAGGCTGTGTCAGGGGGGCCCGATGGACACCAGCGCGCTGCTCGCCCATCCCGACACGCTCGTGACATATCGGATGTCGGGTGGTCGGGCAGGATGGGCGGGTGCGTGTGTTGGTCGTGGGGGACAAGGGCGACGACGATCCCGGCTTCGTCGGCGAACGGTTGGCCCAGGTCGGAGCAACGCTCGTGCCGGTGGATCGCGACGACCTGCCTGACCGCGACTCTGGTGGGCCAGCCGACCTGCTGTATCTCCTCGGTTCCGCTCGCTCGGCGCACGACCCGGCGCAGGCCGGTGTGGTCGCCGCCGAGTCCGAGCTGGTGCGCGCCAGGCTCGATGGTGGCGTGCCGGTCCTCGGGATCTGTTACGGCGCCCAGCTGCTCGCGCTGGCCCTCGGCGGTCAGGTGATGACCGCGCCCCGCGCCGAGGTGGGCTGGTTCGAGGTCGACACCGACGACCCCGTCCTGTGCCCGCCTGGTCCGTGGCTCCAGTTTCACTCCGACGCGTTCACGCCGCCGCCAGGCGTACGGGTGCTCGGCCGCTCCTCGGGGTGTTGTCAGGGATTCGCGTACGAGGGCGAACGCGCCCGCGCGCTGGCCTGGCAGTTCCACCCGGAGACGACACCGCGCGAGCTGGGGCTGTGGCTCGACAGCGCAGCCGACTTCGTGCTCGAGCACGAAGGCGATCCGGTTCGCATCGCAGCGCAGGCGGCCGCGCGTGCCACCGAAGCCCGGGCGGCCGCGCACGACCTGACCGACGCGGCCCTGCGCTGGCTGGGACTGCAGTGCGTCGAGACATTGCGGCGGCGAGCTCCACCAGGGCGACCAGCATGAGGATGGGCGTCGGCGTATGACCTCGCGGGACTTCGAGGCGCTGCTGTCGGAGGGGCTGGCGCTGGACGTCGAGGCGTACTGGGGCGCCGGTTTCCTCGACGGCCGCTATGTGCCGGGAGAGTTGTCCTGGCAGTGGCCCGACGTGGTACGTCCGTACCTTCGCGACGCTGCCCGACTGCTCGACATGGGCACCGGTGACGGGCGCGCGCTCGCGAGCCTGGCGCCGCTGCCCGCATTCGTGGTCGCGTACGAGGAGTGGCGCCCCACTCGGGCAGCAGCCGCCGAGACGCTGCATCCATACCGGGTCCACGTTGTTGCGTGCCTCGGCTCAGACGACAACACGACGGTGACTCGGACCCGGCCACTGTTGCCGTTCTGCGACGCCGCGTTCGACATCGTCGTCAACCGGCACGAGGCGTTCGACGCTGAAGACGTCCGACGGCTGTTGATAACGGGTGGCAGTTTCGTCACCCAGCAGGTGGGCGGCGACGAGGTCGACAGCGTGCGGGAGCTGCTGGGTCTTTCGCCGCCGGCAGGCCCGACATGGAACGTCGATGTGGCCGGCGCACAGCTGGCATCCGCCGGGTTCACCGTGGAGCAGCTGGCCGAGGAACGGGTCGTGTCGCGGTTCCATGACATCGCCGCGCTGGTGGGGTACGTCCGCAGCACACCGTGGGCTGTGCCGGAGTTCCACCCGGTCAGCATGCGGCGGCGCCTCGAGGAGCTGCACGAGCGGTGCGGCGGCGCCGGTTCGGTCGACATGGTGGCGCACCGGTTCTGGCTGGCGGCTCGAGCACTCGACTGAGGCCGTTCAGCCAACCGGGACCGGTTCGCGCACCGACGGTCGCGAGGTCTGGGCGAGCAAGATGCCGGCGACGACGGCTGCGGCACCGAGAGTCTGCACGGCAGTCAGCGACTCGCCGAACCAGGTCCAGCCGAGCAAGGTCGCGCCGACAGGTTCGAGCATCGCGACCACGATGACCGCCGTGGCCGTCAGGTGCTGGAGGGCGTACAGCTCGAGCAGGAACGGCACCACCGTGCCGAGCAACGCGACCCACAGCAGCAGCACCCAGACCGGCACGGACAACGAGTGCAAGGTGCCGAGCAGCGACGTGGTCGTGCCGGGGATATCGCGGTCGAGGCCGGTGATGGGTGCCACAACGTTCAGCGCTATCGCTGCGACGAGGAAGGACCACAAGATCACGCGCAGTGGGTCGTCATCACTGACGCCGCGCTCACCGAGCAGGAAGTACGCAGCAAACGACACCGCTGCTCCAGCTCCGGCTAGTACGCCGACACCGTCCAGGACCATGCCCTGCCAGGCCTGGCTGACCAGCACGAGACCGGCCATCGACAGCGCGAGCGCGACCCACACCCGTTCACGCACCGGCTCCCGGCGCACGAAGCGGGCCCACAGCGCGACCAGCACCGGCGCGGTGTACTCCAGCAGCAGCGCGACCCCTAGCGGCAGCCGGTCGATCGCCACGAAGTACGTCCATTGCAACAGCGCCACCCCGACGAGCCCCAACCCGATCACCAGCGCCAGGTCGCGGCCCCGCGGCGGCCGCAGCGCGCTGTGCCGGCCGAGGGCGGCCCACAGCCCGAACACCAGGACCGAGGCTGTCACGCGCAGGGTGGTCAGGGTCGCCGGTTCGACACCGGCCCGGATGGTGACCCGCGAGATCCCCGCGTTGACGATGAACATCACCGCCGCGGTCACGACCAGGGCGTAGCCGAGTCGGGGCCGGCGCTGTGTCACCGGCGCAGCGTAGTTGGCTACCCTGCCGGTCATGCGGCAGCCGCCCATCCGTCCGGCGCTCGGCACGATCCCGACGTACAAGCCGGGCAAGCCGCCCGCCCCCCGCGCCGGGATCGCGACCTACAAGCTGTCGAGCAACGAGAACCCGTACCCGCCGCTGCCCAGTGTTCTGCTGGCGGTCGAGGACACTGCCGCGCAGCTCAACCGCTACCCCGACATGGGGGCGTCGGTGTTGTACGAGGCGATCGCCGACCGCTTCGGGGTGCCGACCTCGGACCTGGCCGCTGCGACCGGGTCCGTCGCAGTGCTGTACCACCTGCTGCAGGCGACCTGCGCCGACGGCGACGAGGTGCTCTACGCCTGGCGTTCCTTCGAGGCGTACCCGATCGCGGTGGGTGCGACCGGTGCCAGTGGGGTGCAGGTGCCGCTCGGTGAAGGGGCGCGCCACGACCTCGATGCGATGGCAGAGGCCGTCACCGAGCGCACCCGGGTCGTCCTGGTGTGCACGCCGAACAACCCGACCGGGCCCGCGGTCACCGAGAAGGAGCTACGCAGGTTCGTCGGCCGGCTTCCCGACGACGTCATCGTGGTTGTCGACGAGGCGTACCGTGAGTTCGTCCGCGACCCCGACGTCGGCGACGGCACCGACGTCTACCGAGGCCGCGGCAACGTCGTCGTGCTGCGTACGTTCTCCAAGGCGTACGGCCTCGCCGGGCTCCGGGTCGGTTTCGCCATCGCGCCGACCCGGCTCGCAGAGGCGATCCGCAAGGTGTCGCTGCCGTTCGGGGTGTCCTCGATCGCCCAGGCCGCGGCGATCGCCTCCCTGCAGGCCGAGGACGAGCTGTTCGAACGCGTCGAGGCGCTGGTCGGTGAGCGCACCCGGGTGCTCGACGGGTTGCGCGAGTCCGGCTGGGACGTTCCCGACAGCCAGGCGAACTTCGTGTGGCTGGCGCTCGGCGACGACACCGTCGACTTCGCGGTCACCTGCGACGAGGCGGGGATCATGGTGCGCCCGTTCCCCGGCGACGGCGCCCGGGTGAGCATCGGGGAGACCGAGGCCAACGACGTCCTGCTGCGCGTCGCGGCGCAGTGGCGGGCCGACCACGCATGAGCACCGGCATGGATGTGCGCACGCTGCTCGAGTTGCGGACCTGGACCGCGTACGACGTTGACGACACCGCCCGGGTGCTGGCCGGTTATGACGGCAGCGGCAGCATGCAGCTGGTTGAGGTGGCACCGGACGGCTCACGCACGCCGCTGACCGCTCTGCCCGGCCCCTGCACCGGGCGTTATCTGCCCGGCCAGCGTGCGGTCGTCGTGCAGCATGACACCGACGGCGATGAGCGGGCGCAGCTCTCACTGCTGCGGCTCGACCCGCTGCCCCGAGAACCGGTCGGCCTGGACGGCCTCGAACCGCTGGTGCACGACCCGCGCTATATCCACACGCTGGTCGACGTCCGGCCCGGGGCGGTCGTCTTTGCCACGAACAGACGCAACGGCGTCGACTTCGACGTCGTCAGCAGCGACCTGCGGGACGGCGCCGAGACGGTGCTGTACGACGCCGGGGGATACGTCGACGAGACCGCCGTGGCACCAGATTCCGACACCGTGGCGGTGACGCTGGTGTCGCTGCAGCCTTGCTCGACGCAGGTGCGCCTGGTCACCGGCGCGCAGATCCGCGACGTCACCCCCGTTGATGAGCACGCGTTCCACGAGCACGTACGCCCGGTGCCCGGCGGTGCCCTCGTGATGTCGTCCAACTCCGGACGCGAGTTCGCCGGGGTGGTGCGCGTCGACGGCTCGGGTGCGTGGACCTGGCTGGTGGAGCCCGGCGACCACGACGCCGTCGGGTGGCCGAGCCCGGACGGCGAGCACCTTCTCGTGGGCCGTCGGGTCGATGGCGCGACATCGCTGGCCATGCACGACGCGGTCGGGCGACACCGGTACGACGTACCGCTTCCCGCGCCGGGTGTCGCCTCGGCGGTCTGGTCGGCGGGGTCGCGGTACGTCGTGGCGGCACTGGTCGCACCGACGGTCCCCGGGGACGTGCTGGTGCTGGATGCGCGGTCCGGAGTCGTACGTACGGTCGTGTCGGCTGCCGAGGAGGCGCCGGACGGACTGGTGCAGCGCCTCGTCGAACCCACCAGCCACCTGGTAGCGACGCGTGACGGCGAGCGGATCCCGTGCTTCGTCTACACACCGACCCACCCCGATGGATCGGTGGTGATGAACATCCACGGTGGGCCGGAGGCGCAGGCGGAGCGGGTGTGGAACCCGGTGGTGCAGGCCCTGGTTGCGGCCGGCCACACCGTGCTGGTGCCCAACGTGCGCGGGTCGACCGGCTACGGCAAGCGGTGGTACTCCCTCGACGACGTCCGACTGCGGCTGGAGTCGGTGGCCGACCTCGCCGACCTGCGCGCCTGGGTCGGATCGCTCGGCTGCGACGCCGAACGGGTCGCGCTGTACGGCGGCAGCTACGGCGGTTACATGGTGCTCGCGGGGCTGACGATGCAGCCGGAGCTGTGGGCCGCCGGGGTCAGTATCGTCGGGATCTCGTCGCTGGTGACGTTCCTCGAGAACACCTCGGCCTACCGGCGGGCGGTGCGCGAGCGGGAGTACGGCTCGCTTGAGAACGACCGGGACTTCCTCACCGACGCGTCCCCGCTCACGTATCTCGAGCAGCTACGCCGACCGCTGTTCCTGATCCACGGGGCGAACGACCCCCGAGTGCCGCTGTCAGAGTCCGAGCAGATCAAGGCGGCGCTGGACGCCAAAGGCGTGCCGGGCACGCTGCTCGTGTACGGCGACGAGGGACACGGTCTTGCGCGGCGCGGTAACCGCCTTGATGCGTACCCCCAGGCGCTGGCGTTCCTCGCCGAGCACCTCCGGCGCTGACCGGCTGGCGGGGGCTTCGCGGCAGCTTCGAATGGCTGAGGAGCACTTCCAATGGGTTCCAACCCATTGGAAGTGCCGCCATCCCATGTGAACATGGGATAGGAGCAGCCGCAGCACCCTGGTCGCGCGTGTCAGGGGCATCACGTAGCCTGGTCATTACCCCTCCTCGACACCCAGGACGTCATGCCTCCGCGCTCGGTCACTACTCCACTGCCTGCCGGCGGCCGGACCCGTTCGCTGACGTCGCTGTGGCGGCTGCGTGGCTACCTGCGTCCGTACGTGGGCTCACTCAGCATCATGGCTACGGCGGCGATCACCGGGGTCTTTGTGTCGATCTCGATCCCGCTGGTCACCAAGGCGATCATCGACGGCCCGATCACCGACGGCGACGAGGCCGCGATCTGGCCACTGAGCCTGCTGGCGCTGGGTCTCGGCATCGTCGAGGCGGCGCTGATCCTGATCCGGCGCTGGATACAGGCTCGCGCCGTTCTCGGTGTCGAGACGGCGCTGCGCAACGACATCTACCGCCACCTCGGCGCGTTGCCGATGGAGTTCCACGCGCGTTGGCAGAGCGGACAGCTGTTGTCGCGGATCACTGGCGACCTGTCGACGATCCGGCGCTTCACCGGCTTCGGGATGCTGTTCCTGGTCATCAACATCCTGCAGCTGACCGTCGTCACCGTGATCCTGCTGAACCTCTACTGGCCGCTCGGGATGGTCGTCGCAATCGCTGCGGTGCCGGTCATCTACCTGTCGATGTCGTTCGAGAACCGCTATGTCAAGGTCTCGCGCCAGGTGCAGGACCAGCAGGGCGACGTCGCCACGCAGATCGAGGAGTCGACGCTCGGCATCCGCGTCATCAAGTCCTTCGGACGCAGCGAGCACGCGTACGAATCCTTCGACGCACGAGCCACCAAGCTCTACGACACGCAGGTCGCCAAGGTGCGCCTGCAGGCGAAGTTCTTCACGTTCCTCGAGGTGCTCCCCAACATCACCCTCGTCATCGTGCTGCTGCTCGGGGCGATCGCCGTCGGCAACGACGGCCTCAGCCTTGGCACGCTCGTCGCGTTCATCACCCTGATGCTGCAGCTGGTCTGGCCGATCGCTGCCCTCGGCTACATCCTCTCGATGGCGCAAGAGGCGATGACTGCCGCCGACCGGGTCGTCGAGATCTTCGACACCCCGTCGAGCATTGTCGGCGGCTCCCGCGAGCTCTCGTCCCCACGCGGGCAGCTGCGTTTCGAGGGCGTGGCCTTCCGCTACCCCGACTCCGACACCGACGTGCTGCATGACCTTGACCTCGAGGTGCTTCCGGGCGAGACCGTCGCAGTCGTCGGAGCTACCGGCTCCGGCAAGACGCTGCTCACCGCGCTCGTCCCCCGGTTGTACGACCCGACCGGGGGCCGCGTGACGATTGACGACGTCGACGTACGCGATCTCACGCTGTCGTGTCTGCGTTCGATCGTCGCGACCGCGTTCGAGGAGCCGACGCTGTTCAGCATGAGCGCGCGCGAAAACCTGCTGCTCGGGCGCCCCGACGCCACCGAGGACGACGTCCGCGAGGCGCTCCAGATCGCGCAGGCGGACTTCGTGCTCGACCTGCCGTGGGGTCTCGACACTCGGATCGGCGAGCAGGGGATGGCGCTGTCCGGTGGCCAGCGCCAACGGCTGGCGCTCGCTCGGGCGGTGCTCGCCAGGCCCAAGATCCTGGTGCTCGACGACACCCTCTCCTCCCTTGACGTGCACACCGAGGCACTTGTGGAGAAGGCGTTGCGCAACGTTCTCGCGCAGGCCACCGGCATCGTCGTTGCGCACCGGGCCTCGACCGTGCTGCTGGCCGACAAGGTTGCGCTGCTGCAGGACGGCACGATTACTCACGTCGGTCGGCACCGGGACCTGCTGGCCGACGTACCCGCTTATCGCGAGCTGCTCGCCGCCGATGCCGAGACCGCCGAGGCGCTGACCCTGTGAGTACGACGCTGTGACTGCAACGAACGCGAACACCGCGGCGCCGGACACCACGACGCCCGACACCTCCGCTGACTGGCGCGGCGTGGCGGCAGAGAACCGCGACAGCCTCTCCGACAGCGTGTCGTTGCTGCTCCGGGAGCGATCGCGCCGTCTGCTCGGCTCGCTGCTGCGACCTCACCGGCGCACGCTGTGGGTGCTGGCCGGGATCGTGCTCGTCGAGAACGCCTCCCGGCTTGCCATTCCGTACCTGGTCAAGGAGGGGATTGACCGCGGCATCCCACCGATGCGTGCGGGGGATGGCAGCCAGACGCTGTTCATCATCGTCGGTCTCGTGCTCGCGATGGTCGTCGTGCAGGCGGTCTTCCGCCAGGTGTTCCTGCTCCTCTCCGGCACGCTGGGGCAGCAGGTGCTGCTCGAGCTGCGGCGCCGGTTGTTCCGCCACTTCCAGCGACTGTCCACCGCGTTCCACGACCGTTACACCTCTGGGCGGGTGATCTCTCGGTCCACCTCCGACATCGACGCGATCGAGGAGATGCTCGACACCGGCTTCGACGGCCTGGTCACAGCCGCGCTCACGATGGTCGGCACCGCGGTCCTGCTGCTGGTCCTCGACGTCAAGCTCGGGCTGGTGGCACTGGCGTCGTTCCCGCTGCTGATCTTGCTGACGCGGTGGTTCCGCCGCGAGTCAGCGATCACTTACCGCCGCACCCGAGAGACGGTCGCGGTTGTCATCGTGCACTTCGTCGAGACCATGACCGGGATCCGGGCGGTTCAGGCGTTTCGCCGGCAGCCGCGCAACGAGCAGATCTTCGACTCCGTCAATGACGACTACCGCGCGGCCAACGAGCGCGCGTTCCGGCTTGTGGGCTTGTTCATGCCGGGCATCAAGCTGATCGGCAACGTCACCATCGCAGCCGTGTTGTTCTACGGCGCCTACCGCACCTTGAACGGCTACATGACCATCGGGGTGCTGGCGGCGTTCCTCATCTACCTGCGGCAGTTCTTCGAACCCATGCAGGAGATCAGCCAGTTCTACAACTCGTTCCAGTCCGCGAGTGCAGCTCTGGAGAAGCTGTCCGGCGTGCTCGAGGAGGACCCTGACGTCCCCGAGCCGGCCTCACCGGTGCCGCTGCCGATGTCGCGAGGGGAGGTGCGGGTCGAGGGTGTCGACTTCTCGTACGTCGCCGACCGGCCGGTGCTCCG
>JACCZI010000068.1 GCA_013696015.1 Nocardioidaceae bacterium | reverse complement strand
GCGTGGCCGGCTGCGTGCTGTGGCGGATCGGGTTCACCGGCGAGCTCAGCTACGAGCTGCAGGTGCCGGCGAGCTACGGACTCCATGTCTGGCAGGCCCTGCTGGACGCCGGAGGGGATCTGGGCGTACGGGCCGTCGGGATCGAGGCTCAGCGCATCCTGCGGCTGGAGAAGGGCCACCTCATCGTCGGTCAGGACACCGACGGGCTGACGCAGGGGTTCAGCGCCGGGTTGGACGGGCTCATCAGGCTCGACAAGGACGACTTCGTCGGCCGGACGGAGCTGGTGTGGCAGGCCGAGGCCGGCACCTCCCCGCGGCTGGTGGGACTCCAACCGGACGACCCGGCGGTGGTGCCGGAGGAGGGCAGCCAGCTGGTCGCCGGCGGGCGCCTCTGCGGCCGGGTGACGTCGAGCCGCTGGTCACCGACCCTGCGTCGCTCGATCTGCCTCGCCCAGGTCGCCGTCGGACAGGCGGAGCCCGGTACAGCGATCACGGTGCGGCTGCCCGACGGCAGGTTGCTGCCGGTCACTGTCACCGAGCACCTCGCCGCCGTGGACCCGGAGGGGGCGAGGCCACGTGCGTGAGAGCCGCCCGATCGCACGGAGCCCCATCACACCTGCGTCGCCGGAGGTGATTGTCGAAGGGTGGGCCGTCAGCGGTCGGCGCAGCCGCGCCGGCTTGACGCTCACCGACTGCACCCCCGCCGCCAAGGTGGTGCTCAAGGCATCGGCGGAGGGCACCATCCCCGAGCGTCTCGGTGTGCCGTTCGGTCGCGCCGCGACACAGACCTGGACGCTCGGTGGCCACGATGTCGCGGTGATCATCGTCGGCTCGGGTCCGGGCGAGTGGCTGGTGCTGGCGCCGCCCGGCGCCGGGGCCGGGGTCTTCGACAGGGTGACCGCCCTGGCGGCGGAGAGCACCGGCGACCTGGTGAGCGTGCTGGATCTCAGCCATGGTCGTGCCCTGGTCCGGCTCACCGGCGCCCGGTCAGCCGACCTCCTCGCCAAGGAGACCGCCGTCAACCTCGCGGACGCGGTGTGCCCGAACGGTTCGGCCCTGCGGTCCGCGCTCGCCGGCCTCGCCGCAGACATCGTCCGCGACGACAGGGGGAGCGCCCGGTCCTACCTCGTGCACTGTGAACGTTCGTCCGGTCAGTATCTTTTCGACTCGCTGCTCGACGCCGGCGCCGAGTTCGGCATTGATGTCAACGGCTTCGTACCCCCTGAAATCTAGAGGAGTCCCCCTGTGTTCCCCAGCAACCTCGAGATCGCCCGCAACGCCTCGCGCAAGCCGATCGAGGACATCGCGAACGAGATGGGGCTGGGCAGCCACCTGCTCGAGCCGTACGGCCGCGACGTCATGAAGATCAGTCTCGACGCGGTGCAGGAGCTGAGCGACCGACCGCGAGCGAAGTACGTGGTCGTCACCGCAGTCACGCCGACCCCCTTGGGTGAGGGCAAGACGACGACCACCGTCGGCCTCGGGCAGGCAATGAAGCACATCGGGAAGCGCGCCATCGTCACGATCCGGCAGGCGTCGATGGGCCCGGCGCTGGGCATCAAAGGCGGCGCCGCCGGTGGCGGTTACAGCCAGGTGGTGCCGATGGAGAAGCTGAACCTCCACCTGACCGGCGACATGCACGCGGTCACCTCTGCGCACAACCTGCTGAGTGCGATGCTCGACAACCACCTGTTCCGCGGCAATGCGCTGGGTATCGACCTCAACAGCATCACCTGGCGCCGGGTCATGGACATGAACGACCGGTCGCTGCGCAACATGGTGGTCGGTCTCGGTGGCCGCGGCGACGGGGTGCCCCGCGAGACCGGCTTCGATATCACCGCGGCCTCGGAGGTGATGGCCACGCTGGCGCTGACCACCTCGTTGCGCGACCTGCGCGAGCGGCTCGGTCGGATCGTTGTCGGCTACACGAAGGCCGGTGAGCCGGTCACCGCCGAGCAGCTGGACACCGCCGGGGCCATGGCGGTGCTGTTGCGGGAGGCGATCAAGCCGAACCTCCTGCAGACCATCGAGAACACTCCCGCCATCGTCCACACCGGCCCGTTCGGGAACATCGCCACCGGCAACTCCTCGGTGCTGGCGGACCTGATCGCCCTACGGTGCGGGGACTACGTGGTCACCGAGGCTGGCTTCGGTGCTGACATGGGCGCCGAACGGTTCTTCAACATCAAGTGCCGGACCTCCGGCGAGGCCCCCGACGCCGCAGTCGTGGTGACCACCGTCCGGGCGCTCAAGGCTCACTCGGGTCGCTACCGCATCGTCGCGGGCAAGCCGCTGCCGGAGGACCTGCTCGCCGAGAACACCGACGACGTCCACTCCGGGGCGGCCAACCTGGTCAAGCAGATCGAGAACGTCCGTCTGCACGGCGTCTCCCCGGTCGTCGCCGTCAACGCCTTCCCCACCGACCACCCGAGCGAGCACGCGGCCATCCAGGAGATCGCCGAGCAGGCCGGCGCGCGTTGCGCGGTCTCCAGCCACTTCACCGACGGCGGCCGGGGTGCCGTCGAGCTGGCCGAGGCGGTGGCCGAGGCGGCCGAGGAGCCGTCGCAGTTCCGCCTGCTCTACCCCGACGACGCCAGCCTGCGGGACAAGATCGAGACGATCGCCACCCAGGTCTACGGCGCCGACGGTGTCGAATACTCCGCCGCCGCCGCGCGGTCGCTCGACACGTACGAGAACGCGGGCTTCCGGACGCTGCCGATCTGCATGGCCAAGACCCACCTGTCCCTCTCGTCCGACCCGACGCTCAAAGGCGCCCCAACCGGGTGGACGCTGCCGGTGCGTGAGGTTCGCGCCTCGGTGGGCGCCGGCTTCATCTACCCGATCTGCGGGGAGATGCGAACCATGCCGGGCCTCGGCTCCGACCCGGCGGCCGCACATATCGACTTCGACGAGAACGGCGACACCGTCGGCCTCTTCTGAGCTTCCGGACCTGGACCTGCTGATGACCCGGCCCTACGCCGACCACAGCGTCGCCGAGCTCCTCGACCTGGTGGCGGCACGGGAGCCGGCACCGGGCGGTGGGGCAGTCGCCGCGCTGTCGATGTCGTTCGCCGCCGGCCTGGTCGCGATGGCGGCTCGGTTCTCGGACTCCTCGCTGGCCGACGCCGACGAGCTCGTTGCCGAGATGGAGCGCCTTCGCCGCCGAGCCGCTCACCTCGCCGATGTGGACGCTGACGCCTACCGGGCTGTGATCGCGGCGACTGGCGACAAGCGTCGCCGTGCCCTGCGGCGGGCGGCCGACGTACCGCTGGAGATGTCAGCCGTAGGCGCGTCGATCACGTCGGCCGGTGCGCTGGTGGTAGCCGACGGCAGCCCCCGCGTGCGGGGCGACGCCATCACCGGGGTGCTTCTCGCCGAGGCAGCGGTGCGGTCCGCCGCGCGCCTGGTCGAGATCAACGTGCGCGGCGGAGCCGGCGACGAGGAACTCGTCCGGCGGGCCGCACGACACGTCGAAGTCGCGGGCAGGGCCCGTCGTAGCGTCGACGTCAGCTCGCGCTGAGCGCCTCGAGGTCCGCCTGGTCGATCTCCAGGTCGGGCGCCGCCGCCGAGTCGCGAATCGTCTCGGGCCGGCTGGCGCCCGGGATGGGTACCATCCGCGGCGACAACGACAGCAGCCACGCCAGGCACACCTGCTGCGGGCTGACGCCGTGCTTGTCGGCCACGTCGGCAAAGGCCTGTTGCTCCGACCCGAGATCGCCGGCGCGCCCGATCCCGCCGAGCGGGCTCCAGGGCACAAAGGCCAGGCCGAGCTCGTCGCAGACCTCCAGCTCGGGCAGGCTGGAGCGGAACGCGGGTGACAGCTGGTTCTGCACGCTGACCAACCCGGCGCCGATGATCTGGTGCGCCGTCCGGATCTGGTCCGGGTCGGCGTTCGAGATCCCCGCCCGCTGGATCAGCCCGGCGTCAAGCAGCTCGCGCAGCGCACCCATCGTCTCCTCGTACGGCACCTTCGGGTCGGGCCGGTGATGCTGGTAGAGACCGATCGACTCGACGCCGAGGTTGCGCAGCGACCGTTCGCAGGCGGTCCGCAGGTACTCCGGGCGCCCGTCGACGTCCCAGTCCTCGCCCTCGCGAGTGTGCCCACCCTTGGTCGCAACCAGGATGTTGTCTGCACCGCTCGGGTACGACCGAAGCGCCTCCGCCACGACCTGCTCGTTGTGACCGTACCGACCGTCCGGTGTGTAGGCGTCCGCGGTGTCGATGACCGTGACGCCGGCATCCAGCGCGGCATGCACGGTCGCACGCGCCTGAGCCGGGTCGGGGTGCCCTGTCACCGACAGCGGCATCGCCCCAAGACCGATCGCGCTGACCTCGGTGTCGCCGATCGTGCGCAGATGCATCTGTGGCCCTCGTCAGCGGAAGCGACTATGCGTACGGCTGCACCGATCACGCCGGTGCAACGCGATGACTGACCTGACACTACCTCGCACTTCCGACACGGGCCGGTGCGACTCCGCCTCAGCTCATCCGGCATGCCTCGGCCCGCTTGGTGTAAGCCGTCGTGTGCCCCATCACCCACCCTGACCGCACCTGCGTCGGGGTGGGTGAGCAACCAGTCGGCGGATCATCGCCTGCACTCCGCTCCGTCGCACCAGCGGTATCGAGCAAGCACCCGTGCCAACTCCTCTCGTTTGTCCGCGTACGCGGAATCGGCGGACAGGTTGCCCATCTCGTATGGGTCGGCGTTCAGGTCGTACATCTCCACCGCACCGGTCCGCGGGTACTCGACGTACTTCCAGCCGTCCTGGGTGACGATGCCGTGCACCTGCCACGCCACCGTGCCCGAGTTGGGGTGCAGAGGCGCAGCTGACGGTGGCAGCGGTTCGATCGCGGTGGTGCTGGCTTTTGCGATCTCGATCAGCTGCGCCCGCCCTGTCGACCGAGCACCGGTGATCAACGGCACCAGGGAACGCCCGTCGAAGTCCGGGTTGGCCTGGTCGCGCAGCTGGTTGGTCATCCGCAGAATCGACGGCGTCAGGTCCTGTAGACCTGTGACACCCTCGAAGTCCAGTCCGACCGGGATGCCGGGGCCACGGATGACCAGCGGCACCCGCGCCGCAGACTCGTACGGCACGTTCTTACCGGAGCTGATGCGGTGCTGGCCTTGGTTGTACCCGTTGTCCGACACCAGGATCACGTAGGTGCTGGACAGCTCCCGCAACTCCCGCAGGCGGGCCAGGGTGGCCGCTATTTCGTCGTCAACGGTGCGCAGGGACTCGCGTCGCTGCACCAGGCTCTCGGCGGTCGCCGCCTCCTCCGCCGGGGTCAGGGGTGCCTGCCGCGTCTCGAAGTAGGGGGCTGTCTTGTCGGAGACGTCGGCCTCGTTGTACGACGGGTCACTCGTCGTCGTCGGACCGGCATAGGTGTCGCGGTAGCGCGCCTCGACGTAAGGGGTGTCCACCCCGTCGGTGTCGTCGGTGTCACGCGGAATGCCGTGGTGCGGTGCGACGAACGCCTCGTACAGGAACATCGGCTGCCCCGACGTGTCGTGCTCGGACAGGAACTCGCGGCCCATCTGCCCGAACAGCCGGGTCGAGTAGACGCCCGGCCTTGGCACCAGGCGCCCATTGACATTCAACGTCTGCCGGAGGAAGTCGTACGTGCCGGGTTCGACGCTGGCCATCCAGTCGTCCCAGCCCGGCGGAACGTAACGGCGACCGGCCAAGTCCTCGGCGTAATCATTGAAGTACTTGCCGGTGAACCCGGTGGCGTAGTCGTCATCGATCAGCGTGGCGACCGTTGTGCGGTCTTCAAAGGCGGTGAACCCGCCTTCGGGACGGACGTTGTCCAGCACTCCGTGGTTGTGCGGGTACAGCCCGGTCAGGATGGTGGCGCGGGCGGGGCAGCACAGCGGGAACGGCGAGTAGTTGCGTGTCAGGTTCGTCCCCCGAGCCACCAGCAGCCGCTGGGTGCGCGGCATGTAGTCCAGGTCCTCAGCCGTCATGTCGTCGACGACGAACAGCACGACGTTCGGCGCGGGGCTGTCCACGCGAGGCCTGGCGGAAGGGACCTGCGAGCCGTTGGCCGGCGAGAGCGCAGCAGCCCCCAGCGCCAGGACGACCGTCGCCAGCAGCACCTTGCGCATCGTGGCCTCTCTGATCAGCCCTCGCGGTACGTCGTCCGCGCGATCGGAGAGTCACGTAATGCCCCCTCTGACGAGTCAAGGTCACTCACCGGCACGTGTCCAGACCACGGCGCGATATGTGTCTGAACAGCTGACCCGTCGGTCCACCGTTTGGTCAGGCAGAGCCGTACGCGGCGGTGATCTGCTCGGCGAGCGTGATCTAGATGGTCAGCGGTAGTTGACGAACTGCACGGCGAAATCGAGGTCGGCGTCCTTCACCAGGGCGATGACCGCCTGCAGGTCGTCGCGTTTCTTGCTCGAGACGCGCAGCTCGTCACCCTGCACCGCGACCTTGACCCCCTTCGGTCCCTCGTCACGAATCAGCTTGCCCACCCGCTTCGCCTGCTCCTGGGTGATGCCATGCTTCAGGCTGGCGCCGATCTTGACTTCTCGGCCCGACGTACGGGGCTCTCCGGCGTCCAGCGCCTTCAACGAGACCCCGCGCTTGATCAGCTTGTCCTTGAAGACGTCGAGGACGGCTCGCGTGCGGTCCTCTGCGTTCGCCGAGATCTCGACGCCGTACTCGCCCTGCCAAGTGATCGAGGCCCCGGTGTTCTTGAAGTCGAACCGCTGGGAGATCTCGCGTGCGGTCTGGTTCAGCGCGTTGTCGGCCTCCTGGCGGTCGACCTTGCTGACGATGTCGAACGACGAGTCGCCGGCCATCGGATGCCTCCCGGGGTGGTACGTGGTGCACGGACGCCGATCGGGGCCAGCCTAGGCGCTGCGCTATCGTGTGCTGACGCCGCACGCCACCACGAGGTGGTCATCGCGAGCCCTGGCAGGTTGTCCGAGTGGCCAATGGAAGCGGACTGTAAATCCGTCGGCGTATGCCTACGCAGGTTCGAATCCTGCACCTGCCACCCAGCGTGTATCCTCGGTCGTCGCCCGCCCCAATAGCTCAGACGGCAGAGCGTCTCCATGGTAAGGAGAAGGTCTACGGTTCGATTCCGTATTGGGGCTCTGGGATCCCATCCCGATGGCGGGGTAGCTCAGGCGGTCAGAGCACACGGCTCATAATCGTGGTGTCGCGGGTTCGAGTCCCGCCCCCGCTACAACGTTCGTCCCCGACCGCCCCGAACCGTGGAGAGACACCGTGGCCACCAGAAGCGCCGACGTCCGCCCCAAGATCACGCTGGCCTGCACGGGGTGCAAGGAGCGCAACTACATCACCCGGAAGAACCGGCGCAACGACCCTGACCGGTTGACGCTGCAGAAGTTCTGCCCGCGTTGTCGCAAGCACACCGAGCACCGCGAGACCCGCTGAGCCCGGGCAGCACTCCGCCGTGTCGATCGACCAGGGGCTCGTCGGACGAGAGCTGCCACCCACGGCGCCGTACGACGTCAGTCGCAGTGCGATCGCGAGCTTCGCCGCCGCTATCGGCGCCGACGACCCCGTGCATCACGACGTGGGGGCAGCCCGTACGGCCGGGTACGACGACGTCGTCGCGCCGCTCACCTACCCGATCGTGGTGGCCTTTGCCGCCATGAACGTCTTGCTCGCCGACCCCGAGGTGGCCGTCGAGCTGCACAACGTCGTGCACGCCGAGCAGCGGTTCGAGGTGGTACGCCCGGTGCGGGCCGGTGACGTGCTCACGGCTCGGCTGCGGGTGGAGTCGCTGCGCTCGACCGCGGGCACCGACCTCATCGCAACCTCCAGCCGGATCACCACCGTCGCAGGCGAGGACGTGTGCACCGCGCACGCCACCCTGGTGCACCGGCGGCCCGGAGCCGACGGGTGAAACCGCTCACCGCTGGTCAGGTCCTGGACACCCGGCACTACCGGGTGAGCCGGGCCGACCTCGTCCGCTATGCCGGTGCCAGCGGTGACTTCAACCCCATCCACTGGTCGGACCGGGTGGCGCGTGCCGTCGGACTGCCGGGTGTGGTCGCGCACGGCATGTACACGATGGCCCTCGCGTCGCGGGCGCTCACCACATGGGTGGGGCACGCCGGCATTGTGGACTTCTCCGTACGGTTCACGCACCCGGTCGTGGTACCCGACAACGAGGAAGGAACCGGCGTCGTCGTGGCGGGTGTGGTGGCGGAGGTCGGGGCGGACGGCCTCGCCCGCGTCGACCTGACCGTCACCTGCGCCGGGACGCGGGTCCTCGGCAGGGCCCGGGCGAGCGTGGTCGCCGCAACCGGTGTCGATGGCTGAGCGGCTCGGCGTCCCGTTGGCGGGGTTGACGACCCTGCGCCTGGGCGGCCCCGCCCGCCGGCTGGTCGAGGTCACCAGCGCGACCGAGCTGGTCGAGACGGTAGCTGCCTGCGACGCCGCGGGTGAGCCGGTGCTGGTGCTGGGCAGCGGCAGCAACGTCGTCGTTGCCGACCAGGGCTACGCGGGGACCGTGGTGCTGGTCCGGACCTCCGGGCGCGACGTGGAGGTCGACTCGAGCAGCGGGGCATGGGTCACGGTGGCCGCAGGTGAGGACTGGGACGAGCTCGTTGCAACGGCGGTCCACGAGGGCTGGGCCGGCCTCGAGGCGCTGTCCGGCATCCCGGGTCGCTGCGGTGCGGCGCCGATCCAGAACGTCGGCGCGTACGGCCAAGACGTCTCACAGACGATCGCCCGGGTGGAGACGTACGACCGGTTGACGGGGCGCCGGATGTCGTTGACCAGCCGCGAGTGCGGCTTCGGCTACCGCAGCAGCCGGTTCAAGCGCGAGCCGGGGCGACACGTGGTGCTCGCCGTGACCTTCCAGCTCCGCCTCGGCGAGCTCTCGCCCCCCGTGGGCTATGGCGAGCTGGCCCGACGACTTGGCATCGAGCTCGGTGATCGGGCCCCCCTCGTGGACGTCCGGGCTGCGGTGCTCGAGCTGCGCCGCTGCAAAGGCATGGTCCTCGACCTCCCCGACCACGACACCTGGAGCGCGGGGTCGTTCTTCACCAACCCGATTCTGTTGGCACCCGATGCCGATCGGCTGCCGGCCGAGGCGCCACGGTGGAGACAGCCCGACGGCAGCGTCAAGATCAGTGCTGCCTGGTTGATGGAGCACGCCGGGTTCACCCGGGGCTACGGGTCCGGGCCGGCGCGGCTGTCCGGGAAGCACAGCCTCGCGGTGACCAACCGCGGTGGCGCGTCGACGGCGCAGGTGCTGGCGCTGGCGCGCGAGATCCGCGACGGGGTGCGCGAACGTTTCGGCATCGAGCTGGTCAACGAACCGGTCACGGTCGGCTGCCGGCTCTGACGCGGGCAACGGGCCCGCGGGCGACGTCCCGCCATCCAGGTCGTGTCCGACATCTAGTGGCACAGGGCAGTCGTGTCCGCAGCCTCAGTGTCGGGAGGTCGGCGTGGGCGGCCGGCTCCGCGCCGCGCGGGCGGCGCCTCAGCCGTCGGGGCGGGGACTCGCGAGCCAGTCGTCGATGCCGGCGAGCAGGTTCACGCGCACCGAGTCGGGTGCCTGGGACCCGCGTACGGACATCCTGGCCAACCCGGCCAGCGTCTCGTCGTCCAAGCCGTGCGCCGCGCGGACCAGCGCGTACTGTGCAGCGAGCCGGGAACCGAACAGCAGCGGGTCGTCGGCGCCCAGGCTGATCGGGACGCCGGCCTCGAGCAGCTGGAGCACCGGAACCTCCTCGAGGGAGGCGTACACACCGAGCGACACGTTGGAGCTCGGGCACACCTCCAGCGTGACCTCGGCCCGGGCAACCGCCTCGAGGACCGCTGGGTCCTCGACGCAGCGCACCCCGTGGCCGACGCGGTCGGCGTGCAGCGCCGTCAGGCAGGCGGCGACGCTCGCGGCGCCGCGCAGCTCACCTCCGTGGGGCGTGCTGGCCAGCCCGGCCCGCCGGGCGATCG
>JACCZI010000039.1 GCA_013696015.1 Nocardioidaceae bacterium | reverse complement strand
GGTGTAGCACCCCCGGCTGGCGCGGCGACGCAGACCCAGGACGGCCTCGTCAACGTGGTTGTGGGTGACGTCACCTTCCTCAACGACACCAACATCGGGGTCGCGGCACAGGTCGCGGCACAGATCTGTGGCGTCAAGGTGGGCCCGGTCGCCATCCTCGGTGCGGCTGTGGATCGTAGTGGCGCAACCCGGACGGTGTGCACGACCGACCAGGGGCCTGTGACGATCACTCAGAACTAGCCACCCGCTACTGGCGGCCGCTGTGTCGCCTGCCCCGGCTGGATGATCGACACCGGCCAGCCGGGGCTCCGGCGCTTAGCGCTCTAGTCTCCCTAGCCCAAGCCAAAGGGGAATGACATGACTGTTATCACGAACCGTCGTACTGCACGCGGCTCGGGGTTCCTGCCGTGCCCGCATTGGTGTGCCGGCATCCATGAGGACTACTCAGGTGGCGACCGGCGGCACCAGTCTGCACATCTCAACTGTGTCCAGGGTCCCGCCGGAGGCATAGAGGTATTCATCGAAGCTGTCCTATCCCCTGCGTCTAGTCGAGGTTATGGGCCAGTGATTCACCTCGACGGACCGCGCGACGACGACTACCTGTTAGCCGACCTACATGCTGTGGACGCTCAGCGACTTGCAGCGGCATTGCGCGCGGTCGCTCGAGTCATCGAAACACCAAAACCGTCCACGTAACTCTCTCGACCGGCTACTCGCCAGTGGAGCTGACGTGGTGATCGGCGTACTGTGCCGAACGTGACCGCCGTACAGCCTAGTGACGGGCCGATGGGCGGCCTGGACGGTGAACACGACGTTGCGGCGCTGATTCCGATGGTCCGGCGCGTTGTCGGCGCCCGGGTGACTGACCCCGACGTAGCAGACGACCTGGTGCAAGAGACGCTCGTTCGGGTGCTCGGGGCTACCCAGCGCGTGGAGCCAGGGATGCTGGAGCCGTATGCCATCGTCACCGCCCGCAACGTGGTGGCCTCTATGTGGAAGGCCCAGGATCGTCACCGGCGCAATCAACACCGTGTTGTCGATCTGCGGCCCGCGGCGGCTCCGGATGAGAATCTTCTGGCGGGCGAGGAACACGTCGCCATCGCTGAGGCTCTTGGACGCCTGTCCGAGCGTGAACGGCGGACCCTTCTCGCACACGAGGTGACCGGCCAGGACACGCGCACACTGGCCGACGAGCTCGGGTCGAGCGCCGGTGCCGTCGCCGCCCAGTTGAACCGCAGCCGCGCCCGACTGCGCGTCGAGTACCTTCTCGCGCTGGAGCAGAGGGAACCGGAAACGGACCGTTGTCGGCCTGTCTTGCTGGCCCTGTCCAGCGGGGAACGCCGCCGTCAGCAGGAAGTTGACGCCGGTCGTCACCTACTCGAGTGCCAGTTGTGTGCCCGGTTGAGCCAGCCGCTGTTGCAGCGAGGTCACCCGCGCGACGACCAGGTACGTATCCCGATTCACTCAGACGCCGACATCGTGAGGGCACGACAGGGAGCTCGCGAGCTTGCAGCCCGGCTGGCATTCTCCAAGACGGACCTGACCGTCATTGCGACGGCGGTGTCAGAGATGGCGCGCAACATCGTGCGGTTCGCCGCTCCCGGTGAAATTGTGGCGGAGCTGCTTGAGGCGCCCCGTCTCGGCGTGCAGGTGGTGGCTCGCGACACGGGCCCGGGCATCCTGGACGTTGAGCAGGCGCTGACCGACGGATACAGCACCTATCACGGCCTAGGCATGGGCCTTCCCGGTGCTAGGCGGCTCATGGACGAATTCGCGGTCGCCTCCGAAGTTGGCCGGGGCACCACAGTGACGATGACGAAGTGGCAGCCGGAAGGAAGACGATGAACGACGATTCACCTGTAAGTGCGGATGCGTCCGCGGACTCCCCGGCTGACGGTCAAGAAGACGACCAACTGCTGCCACAGTTGGTGGCGCACCTCCGTGAGCACCGGACGAAACTGCGCCAGGAATGGGCCAGCCGCATCCGAGACGCACATTTATTGGACGCCATGACTCCCCAGGAGATGTCCGCCGAGACGACCTCGGTGTACGACAACTACGTGGAGGTCCTCGAGACCGGAAGCGTCGAGGCGTTACAGCACTATGCGCGAGACCTCTCCGAACGTATCATCCCGCGCGGCGTCGAAACGCAGGAGGTTGTCGGCATCGTGCTCCTGCTCCGCGATGTGTTGGCCAGGTCGCTGTTCGAGAAATACCAGCGTGATTTCAGACTGCTTAACCGGGTGCTTGACGCCTATGAACCGGCAGCGAACCGCATCGCGAACACCGTCGCCGTGAGTTTTGTGGACGAACGTGAACGGGTCATTCGCCAACAGCAAGACGCTATCCAAGAACTATCAACCCCCGTTCTGCCGGTCCGTGAGCGGCTCCTCATCCTGCCCATCATCGGTGTCCTTGACAGGGAACGCGCCCGTCAGCTAACCGAGCAGTTACTCACCGGCATCCGTACCCACCGCGCCAGAGTCGTTGTCATGGACATCACCGGCGCCCCGAACGTCGATGAGGCTGTAGCAAACCACCTCGTACAGACCGTCGACGCATCCCGGCTCATGGGCGCCAGCGTGATCATCACTGGTGTGTCACCTGAGATCGCGCAAACGCTGGTTACAATCGGCGTCGACCTCAGCAAAATGAACACGATCGGTGACCTGCAAGGTGGACTGGAGGAAGCCGAGCGGTTGCTCGGATACACCGTGAACCGCCAGGACGGCGCAGCGGATCAGTCATGAACACGCCGGCACTCGTTTCCATCCTGCGACAGGGCCATTACTTGATCGCATCAATCCATACTGCTCTCGACGATTCCCAGATGATCCGATTCCAACAGGACTTGATCGAGCAGATCGGCCATCACCGCTCGCGCGGCGTCATCATTGATGTCGCAGCGCTCGACGTCTTGGACTCCTTTGGGTCTCTCAGTTTGCGCAACATCGCCGAGATGGCACGGCTACGAGGCGCCTTGACCGTCATCGTCGGCGTCCAGCCGGATGTGGCGTTCGCCATGGTCGAACTTGGGATGGGGACCGGTTCGGTCCATACCGCTCTCGACCTCGAAGAAGGCCTGGTGTATCTGGAAAGTCGGGTCGCCAACGCTGTCACCGACATGACCCTTGGCATCTCCGGATGAGTGCTCTAAACAACCTAGAACGCGACTATCGAGCGGCGTTCCTCCGCTACCTGCCGCGCCAAGAAGAGGCCGCTGCGCGCAGCGGCTATGAACTTGGCCGCTCCGCTGTCACCAACGGCCACAGCCTCTTAGAAATTGCCCGCGTCCACCACGAAATACTCCTCGATGTCCTCCGTGACACTCCAAGGGCAGATCTGACCACAGTGGCCACCGCGGCGTCGGAGTTCTTCCTCGAAGTCCTCGCCACCTACGACATGGCTCAACGCCGCTTCAATGAAGCTGAATTTGCGTAGGGCGCGGCGGAGACACGGACTCGAGCCACTTCCGGTGGGGGTGCAAGTTCATGAGTGACACGCGGCTAGTCCGGCCGCCGCTGCGACAGCTGAGAAGTCGGGGACCGCGCGCCGATGAGCGAGTTCTGACTCCTGCCGAAACTTTGACCCTTCCCATCAGCTTTTTCTCCCCGCCTGGTGAATTAGGGGGCGTGAACACCGCGACGCCGACCGCAAGGGCCCCGGCGCCGGGCCGGCGGTTACCCACGAGGCACGGGAGGCCGGGACAGCAGCTGCGCAGCCTATGAGCTGGCGCAGCCGGCGCCGGATTTCAACGGGGCGCCGACGGCGAAGTCGTGGTTCAGCAAGTTGAAGAAGGCCAAGTTACTGCGCGGGTCGCGGGGGTCATCACGGGTGACGACGAATGTTCCGTCGTCGTCCGCACCGGCGGTGCCCACGGTCAACCCAACCTGCACCGACCGAATCGTATGTCAGTGCGGGCACGAGTCGGTTCACCTGCGTCAGACTGCCACGCCCGGTCCTACCCCGGCTCGAGCGGCCGCACCCAGATCGGCCGCGAGATCGCCGCGGAGCTCCACCCGCACGTCGCTCAGCCCGAGCCAGTCGGCCATGTCGGTCAGCTCGGCCGCGAGCTGGACAGCGGTCTCCTGCGGCGCGGCCGGCTCCGCGTGCGCCGCCTTGACGACGAGCATCCCCAGCCGCCGGTCGGCCTTGAGGTCGACCCGCGCGACAAGCCGGTCGCCGAGCAGGAACGGCAGCACGTAGTAGCCGTACGCGCGCTTGTCGGGTGGGACATAGATCTCGATCCGGTAGCGGAAGCCGAACAACGCCTCGGTTCGAGCGCGTTCGAAGACCAGCGGGTCGAACGGACTGAGCAGGGCCCGGGCCCGGACCCCTCGCGGGACGTACGCATCGGAGTGCAGGTACGCCGGGCGGCGCCAGCCGGCCACCTGCACCGGCCGCAGCTCGGCGGTCTCGACCAGGTCGGCGATGGCGGCCCGCGTCGGCTCCGGGCGGGTGCGGAAGTAGTCACGCAGGCACTGCTCGGTGGCAACACCGTGGGCGCGAGCTGCGACCCGGACCAGGATGCGATGCGACTCGGCGACGTCGGGCGTGGCCACCGCCAGGACAGCGGGCGGCAGCACCCGCTCGGGCACGTCGTAGACCCGCTCGAACGCGGAGTTGCGCCGGGCCGAGGTGACCTGGCCCGTGTAGAACAGCCACTCGAGCACTGTCTTGACCAGCGACCAGTTCCACCCCCAGTGGTCGGTTCGGCGCGGCACGTCGAGCTCGATCTGCCGAGCGGTCACCGGCCCGCGACGGCGTACCTCGTCGAGGACCCACGCCACGATCTCTGGATGGTCGCGTGACGCGCGCTCCATACCGCCCCAGACGCCCTGGGCCTGGTCCATCCGGAATCGGAGGGCTGGCTGCAGGTCGACGCGCACCAGCGACGCCATGTGCCCCCAGTACTCGAACAGCCGACGGGGCGCCCGCCCGAACGCGCGGTCGAGGAGAGCCGACGGGTAAGGCCCGATACGCGAGAACAACGGCATGTAGTGCGCTCGGGTCAGCACGTTGACCGAGTCGATCTGCAGCAGCCCCAGCCGGTCGAGCACCCGGGCCAGCGCCCGTGGAGAGGGAGCCACGGGCCGCCGGTCAGTGAAGCCCTGCGCCGCCAGCGCCACCCGCCGGGCCTGCGTCAGGGTCAACCGCTCGGCGATCACGGGCGAGACGGTACGCCCCGGCACCGTCAGCCCGGAGTAGATGCTCGCGGTGTCGTCCGGGATGTCAGGGCAGCAGCAACGCGCTGTCGCCGAACTCGTGCCACAGGTAGCCGGCCCGGCGGGCCGCGGCGTACGCCGCCGCGACGACGGCCGGACCGGCGACGGCGTCGAGCAGCAACAGATGAGAGGCGCCGGGCTCGTGCCAGCCGGTGACCAGCCCGCCGACCACGCGTGCCGGGGCGTCCGGGCCGAGCACGAGGTCGGTCCACCCCGATCCGGCCCGCACCTGGCCGCCATCGGTCGCCACCGTCTCGAGCGCGCGGGT
>JACCZI010000032.1 GCA_013696015.1 Nocardioidaceae bacterium | reverse complement strand
GGTCGCGACTCGTCGGGACGCGCCCGGTGCGAACATCACGACCTTCCCGGACGCGGCATGGTGGTCCGTCACCGGTCACGACCGTCGGCTACGGCGACCGTTTCCCTACGACCGGCTCAGGCAGGCTTGTCGCCGTCGGACTCATGGTCGCCGGGATCGCCCCTGCTCGGCGTCGTGACCGCCGCTCTCGCGTCGTGGTTCGTCGAGCGGATCGGCCGCGTCGAGCGAGCAGAGCAACAAACGCAGTCCGATCTCGACGAACTGGCGCGGGAGGTCCGGCGCTACGCAAACGGCTCGACGAGTCAGCGGACTCGCGCTCCCAGCCACCGCCGTAGTCGAGATACCGTGACCCGGTGTTGGGTGAGCCAGGTCAGAAGTGCCTATTGCTCGACACCGCCTCGCTGTACTTTCGCGCCTACTTCGGCGTACCCGACACGATCCGTGCGCCAGACGGCACCCCGGTCAACGCCGTACGGGGGCTTCTCGACTTCATCGCCCGGCTGGTGGGCGACTACTCCCCCGACGCCCTGTGCGCCTGTTGGGACGACGACTGGCGACCGCATTGGCGAGTCGACCTCATCCCGTCGTACAAGGCGCACCGCGTGGTCGAGGAGGTGGCGGGAGCTCCGGATCGCGAGATCACACCTGACCCGCTCGCGGCGCAGGTACCGCTGATCCGCGAGGCGCTGCGGCTGCTGGGCATCGCCGTCGTGGGAGCCGAGGGGTATGAGGCGGACGACGTCATCGGCACCCTGGCGGCTCGGTGGAAGGGACCGGTCGACGTCGTCACTGGCGACCGCGACCTGTTCCAGGTCATCGACGACGACCGAGAGGTCCGCGTCCTTTACATCGCGCGCGGAGTGGGCAAGCACGAGCGCCTCGACGCCCGGGCGGTAGTGGCGCGCTACCGCGTCCTGCCGCAGCAGTACCCAGACTTCGCCGTCATGCGCGGCGACGCATCGGACGGGCTCCCCGGGGTCGCGGGAATCGGTGACAAGACTGCCGCCGACCTGCTGGCCACTCACGGGGACCTGGATGCCATCATCGGCGCCGCACAGGACCCGGACGGTCCGATGACGGGTGCGCTGCGCTCGAAGATCCTGGCAGCCGCCGACTACCTCGCGGTGGCACCGACGGTCGTACGTGTAGTGACCGATCTCGACTTGGCGAACCCCGACCTGCTGATGTCACCACTGTCGTCGCGGCAGCGTGCGGACTTCACTGCGTTCGCAGAGCAGTGGGGCCTCGGCGGCAGCGCCACCCGGGTGGTCGCGGCGCTCGACGCACTCGCCTGAACCGCGGCCGCGGAGGCGGAGGGGAACCGTCAGGCGGACACGGTGCTGTAGGTGATGACGCCGTGACGCAGCGCTGCGGCGGCCGCCCGCGCCGTCGCCCGGACCGGGGCGTCTCCTGCAGCGTCGGCGACCTGGTCGACGACGTCGAGCAGCTGGCGCATCGCGCGGACGAAGTCTCCTGCGGCGATGTCCGCTTCGCCGAGCACCTTGTCGAGGCTGGCGCCCGCCGCCCACTGGTGGGCCACCCAGGCGAAGCCGAAGTCGAGCCGTCGCAAGAAGGACACCCGGTGGCGTTGCTCCACCCCGACCAGGTCGGTCCAGATGTCACCCATCCGGTCCGCGACGGCCGCCACGGTCCCGCGCGGCAACCGCGCTTCGGCGGCGTCGTCCGATGACCGGGTCTCGAACACCAGGCCGGACAGGCACGCCGCCAGCTCCGGCGGCGAGAGCTGGTCCCACACACCCAGCCGCAGGCACTCGGCGGCCACCAGGTCGAGCTCGGTGTACAGCCGGGTCAGCCGCAGGCCATCGGGTGTGACGCGGTCCCCGGCGAGGTAGCCGAGCTCGTCGAGGACCTCACACACCCGGTCGAACTGACGAGCGATGCTGTTGGTCCGGGACTCGATGCGGCGTCGCATCGTGACGACATCCCGCTCCAGCTTCAAGTAGCGCTCGGCCCATCGGGCGTGGTCCTCACGGTCCGGGCAGTCGTGGCACGGGTGGGACCGCAGCTGGGCTCGCAGCCGGTCCACCTCGCTGTCAGGAGCGGCGGCTTCCGTGTTACGGGTGCGCGGCGGGCGCACCGGCGCAGCGAGCGACGGGAGCGAGTTGCGCAACGTGGACGCCAGGTCCCGCCGCATGGTCGGGTTCCGCACGTTGAAACGTTTCGGCACCCGCAGCCGACCCACCGGCGCCACAGGGTCGGGAAAGTCGACCAGGGACAGCCGCTTGGCCGCTCGGTCCAGCGTCAGCACCAGCGGCCGCGGCGCGTCACGCTCACTGCGCATGCCCGGGTCGATCACCAGCGCCACCCCAGACCACCGTCCGGCAGGCACCTTGATCACGTCACCCGGGCGCAGCATCTCCAGCGAGTCGACCACCGCGTCGCGACGGTCCGACCGGCGCCGACGGCTCAGCTGCGCCTCGACGTCCGACAGCTCGCGGCGCAGCCGGGCGTAGGCCATGAAGTCCCCCCGGCCACATTCGACCGCCTCGCCGTAGCCCGCCATCGCCTCCTCACCGCGGTGCAGCTCGCGGGCCAGTCCGGTCACCGCCCGGTCGGCCTGGAACTGCGCGAACGACGACTCCAGCAGCTGCCGCGACCGCTCCCGTCCGTCGGTGTGCACGAGGTTGACCGCCATGTTGTACGACGGGCGGAACGATGAGCGCAGTGGGTACGTACGGGTCGACGCGAGGCCGGCCACCTGGCGAGGGTCGAGACCGGGCTGCCAGAGCACCACCCCGTGCCCCTCGACGTCGATCCCCCGGCGCCCGGCCCGACCGGTCAGCTGCGTGTACTCACCCGGCGTCACGTCCGCGTGCGTCTCACCGTTCCACTTCGTCAGCTTCTCCAGCACCACCGAGCGGGCCGGCATGTTGATGCCGAGAGCCAGCGTCTCGGTGGCGAAGACGACTTTGATGAGCCCACGGCTGAAGAGGATCTCGACGCACTCCTTGAAGGTGGGCAGCAGCCCCGCGTGGTGACCGGCGACGCCGCGCGCTAGCGCCTCGGCGAAGTCGTAGTAGCCGAGCACCTGCAAGTCGGCGTCGGGAATCTCGGCGCAGTACGCCTCGACGAAGTCGCGGATCGCGCGCTCCTCCTCCGGCGTCGTCAGACGAGCCGAACCCGACACACACTGTCTCACCGCGGCGTCGCACCCGGCCCGACTGAAGATGAAGACGATCGCCGGCAGCAGCGCCGAACGCTCCAGCCGCTCGACGACGTCGACCCGGGTCGGCGTGTAGTGGCGGCTGCGGTACCGGGAGGCGGCGTACGTCTGCCCCCGCCGACCCCGGTCGGGGCCGCCCCCACGGGTCCTGGCGCTGCGCAGGTCGTCGCGGGCGATGCGCTCCAGCTCCGGGTTCACTCGGCTCGCATCGCTCGCGCCGACGGAGGTGTCGAAGAGATCGAGCATCTGTCGGCCCACCATTACGTGCTGGTAGAGGGGAACCGGACGACGTTCCTCGACGACGATCACCGTGTCGCCGCGGACCGAGCGGAGCCATTCGCCGAACTCCTCGGCGTTCGAGACGGTGGCCGACAACGAGATCAGGGCGACCGACTCGGGCAGGTGGATGATGACCTCCTCCCACACCGCTCCGCGGAACCGGTCGGCGAGGTAGTGCACCTCGTCCATCACCACATAGCCCAGTCCAGTGAGCGTCCCCGAGCCGGAGTAGATCATGTTGCGGAGCACCTCGGTGGTCATCACGACCACCGGGGCGTCGCCGTTGATGGCGTTGTCTCCGGTGAGCAGCCCCACGGAGTCCGCACCGTGGGTGCTCACGAGATCGGCGTACTTTTGGTTCGACAATGCCTTGATCGGGGTGGTGTAGAAGCATTTGCGGCCTTGCCGCAGCGCCAGGTGCACGGCGAACTCACCGACGAGGGTCTTGCCGGCACCCGTCGGCGCCGCCACCAGCACCCCGTGCCCGTCCTCGACGGCGGCGCAGGCCTCCCGCTGAAAGTCGTCGATCGTGAAGTCGTAATGGCTGCGGAACGCGGCGAAGACCGGGTACCCCTGGGCGTTCCGGAACCACCGGGTGTACCGCTGCGCCGGCGCGGTCATGGCCGCCAGCGTACGGGGTCAGGCAGGGCCTGGCCGGTCGCTGGGCACGAAGAAGCGGACCGACCCGGGGACCACGCGGACGGTGATCGGCAGCGGCCCCAGCCGCTCCCCGTCGCCGTACGCCACCAGCCCCGGCGCGGCCACCGTGGCGGTGCGGACGCGGTGGTGCTCGTAGGCCCGGTGCCGCACGTGGCTGCCGGTGAACAACCGCGGGTACACCCGCACCAGCTCGACCTTGCTGAGCGGCCGGATCACGACGACGTCGAGCAGGCCGTCGTGAGGCCGGGCGCCCTCGCAGATCCGCAGGCCGCCGCCGTACGAGGGTCCGTTGCCGACCGCCACCAGCATGGCCTCCATCTGGTACGGGGAACCGTCGAGCTCGAGGGAGTAGTGAACGGGTTCGAAGACGCGGAGCTCGGCGAGAGTGGCGATGGTGTAGCGCAGCTGTCCAGCGGGCCAGCGCATCGCGTTCGCCCGCTCGTTGACGCGGGAGTCAAACCCGGTTGCGACCACGGTCACCACCCGGGTGCCTGCGACATCGGCGAGGTCCAGGCGTCGGGTTGCGCCGCCGATGATGGCGTCGGCCGCGGGCACAGGATCCGTGCGGTCGACGCCGAGCAGCCGAGCCACGTCGTTGCCGCTGCCGGTCGGGATCACCCCCACCGGGATGTCGGCGTCGCCGAGCGCCTGCAGGGCCAGATGGACCATGCCGTCGCCGCCGATCACCACCAGCGCATCGACCCCCGCGCGGGCCACGCCGTCGGCCTGCTCTGCGGCCTCGGCGGCGGTTCGACCCTGCAGCTGCTGGACCCGCAAGCCGGACTGCTCGAGGCGGGGTACGACCAGCGCCGCGGCACGAGCGCTTCGGCCACGACCGGCCGCCGGGTTGAGCAGCACCGCCACCGACCGGGTCACGAGTGGTGAGCGTAGAGGCCTACAGCGAGATCAACACCCTGACCCGCTCGGAGTCGACGGCAATCGCGCGGGCGAAACGGCGCAGCGCCTCGCACACGGTGTCCGCGTCGAGTGAGGACACCGGGACGGCGAGGCCGTGCCGCTGCCCGTTCCTGATCGTCTGGACCTGACCGTGGTGCCACGTCAGGTGGCACTGGCGCCGGACCGGCTCGGGCACGACGGGCGCGGGGTAGGCGACGTCGGCGCAGACGATGTCGACTCCGAGCCGGTGCTCCCCGGCCCCGCGCAAGGTGCCGCACACCTGGGCGGCCGACAGCGAACCGTCGAGCGACCAGACCAGATCCTCCTCGCCGAGCCAGTCCGGCAGGTCGAAGGGTTCAGATCGCTGCCAGTCGGTGTGCTCAGCCATCGTCATCGTCGAGACGGCTCGGACGGGTGTCGTCCGGGTCGTGATCCAGGTCCAGCGACGACGCGGTGTCGTCGTCCCAGGTGTCGTAGTCCCCCTCGACACCGGTGCCGCGGCGGCGGTCGATGATCCGGGCCAGGATCTCCGACACGAGGAACAGCACGGTCATGGGCAGCGCCAGGAACAGCATGCTGATCGGGTCGGTCGAGGGTGTCGCCACAGCAGCGAAGACAAAGGTGCCGATGACGATCCACGGTCGGTGTCTGCCCAGTGACCGCCCGGAGATCGCGCCGGCAAGGTTGAGCAGGATGACGAAGAGCGGGATCTCGAACGCTACCCCGAAGACCAGCAGCATCCGCAGGATGAAGCTGAGATAGCGGTCCACCTCGACCAGGTTGGAGACGTCCTGTGGCGTGAAGTCGAGCAGGATGCCGATGCCTTTGGGCAGCACGTAGTAGCCGAGGAGCACCCCGGCCATGAAAAGCGGCCCGGCCACCGCAACGAAGATCGCAGTCCATTTGCGTTCGTTGCTGTGGAGGCCGGGCACGATGAAGGCCCAGAGCTGGTAGAGCCACACCGGGCTGGCGAGGACCAGGCCTCCCACGAGAGAGATTTTCAGCTGCAGCACGAACGGGCCCGCGACGTCGTTGATGGTCAGCTGGGCGTTGAGATCCCGCTCGGCGGCGAGCCGTTCGACCTCCTGCCGGAACGGGTCGGTGAGCAGGTCGAACAGCTCGTCGTAGAAGAACGCGCACAGGATCGCAGCGGCCACGATCGCCAGCACGCCCTTGAACAGCCGCCCGCGCAGCTCGCGCAGGTGCTGGATCAGCGTCATCGCGCCGGGTTCGGCCACCGTCGACCCGGACGCCGACCCGGAAAGGCTCCTGCGGCTACGCCGCAGCGACAGGGCCACCCGATCGTCCTCCTCTGAGAGTCAGGACTGGCGGGTGTCTGGCGTCGAGGGGTCGACGACCTCTCGCGTCTCGGGCACTCCGGTGGTCGCCTCGCGGGTTCCCGGCGGGAGCGCACGACCGTGCGCGTCGGTCCCCGTCTCGTCGTCGTCCATCAGGCCCTTGGTCTCGGACTTGAAGATGCGCAGCGCTCGTCCGGACCCTCGGGCCAGCTCCGGGAGCTTCTTGGCGCCGAACAGCAGCACGATCACCAAGATGATCAGAATGATCTCGGTCGGGCCGAGGCCTCCCATGGTGTCTCCTCACAGTGGACTCACCGGCCATCATAGGGGCTACCCGGTTGACAACGTCCGATTGGGGCACTGCTGCGTGTAGTCAGTCGGTCTCGATGTGCGACCGATAGTTGGCCAGGGCGTCGAGCGCGGTACGCCGTACGTCGCGGGCCACCTCCGCCGGTGCAACCACTCGCGCTGCCCCGCCCTGCCGCAGCACCAGCCGGCGCAGCCAGGAGGTGTCGGCGACCCGCATCCGTACCTGCAGCGCCCCGTCGGGGCCCTCGTCGCTGGACTCGACCGGGTAGTACTCCGCGATCCAGCGCGCCGGCGGGTCGAGGTCCACGACCGCCACCACGTCGTCGGGACCCGGCTGGAACAACCCGGCCGACAGGTCACGACGGCGGACGTCGTCATGGCGGTCTGCGGCGACGTCGGCCACCCGCGCCGTGGTGATTCGGTCGAGCCGGAACAGCCGGATGTCCTCGACCCGGTGGCACCAGGCCTCGAGGTAGGGCCTGCCTTCGGCGGTGAGCAAGCGCAGCGGGTCGACGGTCCGCTCGGTCTGCTCGTCACGAGACGGCACGACGTAGTCGATGTGGAGCTGGCGACCCCCGGCTAGGGCACCCGCGATCGCCTCGTGCACCTGCGGGTCCGCACGCTCGATGTGCACCTGCACCGCAGCTGACGCGGCCGCACCGTCACCGGCGGCGGACTCAAGCTTGGCCAGCGCGCTCTCGATCGTCGGCAGCTCTGCCGAGGTCGCGGTCTCACGCAGGGTGCGCAGGGCGACGATGAGCGACAGGGCCTCGGACATGCTCAGCCGCAGCGGGCGGGGCAGGAACCCCGCGTTGTCGATGAAGACGACGCCCTCTCCCTCGAGCGCGTCCATGTCGATGTCGATCATCTCGCCGGTTACCGCGCCGGGCAGGCCGCAGAACCAGAGCACGTTCAGGTCCTTGACGATCTGGGCGGTGCCGACGCCGAAGTCGGCGGCCACCTGCTCCACCGGTATCCCTTCGTGGCTGCGCAGGTACGGGACGAGCGCCAGCATCCGCGGCACCTGGTCTCGGGCTGCCGACGTCATGCCACCGCCTCCCCCGCGACGCCACGCAGGACGGTGAGGACCGCCTCGCGCAGCTCGTCGGGGGCCTCGACGACGACGTCCGCGCCAAAGCTCGCGACGTCCTCGGCCATCACCCAGCGCCCGGCGTACGGCACCTCGAGCGTGTCCCAACCGTCGTCCTCGGTGTGCTGCACCGTCGCCCGACGCCGTAGCGCCCAGCCAGCCCCGACGCGGACGCGCAGCGTCGCGGTCCCCGTCGGCGCCGCCGGCGACAGCTGGACGGCGGTGGCACGCAGGTCGGTGTCGGGAGGCACCTCGTACGACCCCGGCCCGTCGGTCAGCTCCACCGCGCTGGTGACCCGCGACAGCCGGAACATCCGGGTCGCCTCGCGGTCGCGGTCGTGACCGACGAGGTACCAGCGGCCGTGCCACGACAGCACTCCCCACGGCTCGACCTCGCGCAGCTGCGGCTCGCTGTCGGGGCGCGCGTACTCGAAGCGCACCGGGGTGCGCGTCATCACCGCGTCCCACAGCGGCTCGAAGGCCGGTTCGGAGGCGGCGAGCATCGGCTCGACCAGGGTCAGTGCGTCCGGCTGCACGGGGATCCCCGCCGCCTTGAGCTTGACCAGCGCCGACGACGTCTGGGAGGCCAGCCGGGCATGCTGCCACACCCGTGCGGCTAGGCCCACGACCGCCGCCTCGTCCGGCTCGAGCACGAGCTCGGGCAGCTCGAACTCGTCACGCCGGATGCGGTAGCCCTGCTCGTCGTCGAAGGCCTTGTCGTGGCTGCCCACCTCGATGGAGATGCCGATCTGGCGCAGCTCCTCCTTGTCGCGCTCGAACATGCGCTCGAAAGCCTCGTCACCCTGCTCGTGGTATCCCTCGACGACCTGCCGGATCCGGTCCCTGGTCAGGTAGTGACCGCTCACCAGCAGCGCGATGACGAGGTTCATCAGCCGTTCGCTCTTGCGGTTGGTCACTCGCGGACCCCCTTCCGGCCACGACGTTACACGCCGGCCAGCACCTAGGCTTCGCCCATGACGGTGCCCATGACGGGGCAGGCGACTGGTGCTGCGATTCGCTGGCGCCGGGGTGTCGTGACCACGGTCGAGCGCTGCTGGCACGGCGCCCGCGAGCTTGAGGTGGACGTCTCCGGTGAGCCGGTACGCGCGCTCGCGTACACCGACCTCGTGGGCGCCCCCGAGCCCGGTGACGTCGTCTTGCTCAACGCGACCGCACTGCTGATGGGGCTGGGCACCGGCGGCTACGCGATCGTCGTGGCGGCACCTGACGCGCTGCCTCCCGACCGCCCCGTGGGACCCGGGCACCTGGTCAAGGCCCGCTACACCCCCTCACAGGCGGTGGTGCTCGGCGTCGACGAGCCGGACTCGTCCTGGCACGACACGCTGCGCGACGCGGACGATCTGGCCGGTATGCCGGTGGTCGTCGCCGACCTCCACTCGGCCGTGCCCGCCATCGTGACCGGGCTGCGCGAGCGGGTGCCGGATGCTCGCGTGGCGTACGTCATGACCGACGGGGGTGCCCTCCCGCTGGCCTTCTCCCGCACCGTCGCCGGGCTCGTGGGATCCGGCTGGCTGGCCGCGACGATCACCGTGGGGCAGGCCTTCGGCGGCGCGTTGGAGGCAGTCAGCGTTCACTCGGGCCTGCTGGCAGCCCGCCACGTCGTGGACGCCGACGTCACCGTTGTCACCCAAGGACCGGGGAACCTCGGGACCGGCACCCGCTGGGGGTTCTCCGGAGTCGCGGCCGCCGAGGCGCTCAACGCCGTCGGGGTGCTCGGCGGGCGTCCGGTCGCGGCGCTCCGCGTCTCGCAAGCCGATCTGCGGCCCCGGCACCGTGGCGTCTCGCACCACAGCCTCACGACGTACGGGCGCGCCACGCTGGTCGCGGCCGACGTCGTCGTGCCGCTGCTAGGGGGGGAGCTCGGAGCTCTGGTTGGCGAGCAGGTGATGTCGCTGGCACAGCGTCACCGCCTGGTCGAGGTGGACGTCGACGGCCTGCTTGCGGAGCTGCTGGACTGTCCGGTCCCGTTGGCGACGATGGGTCGCGGTCTCGACCAGGACGCGGCGGCGTTCTTGGCCTCGGCGGCAGCGGGCCGGCACGCCGCGACCCTGCTGGGCGGGGTTCAGTAGACGGCGAGGATGTCGACCGAGAAGATCAGCGTGTCGGTCGGCTTGACGCCGATCTGCGGGTTGCCTGTCTCGCCGTAACCCTCCTCCGGCGGACAGACGAGGATGACTCTGCTGCCCACGGTCTGTCCGACGAGGGCGTTGTCCCAACACGGGATCACTTGCCCTACGCCGATCGGGAACGAGGCCGGTGCCCCGTCGGCCCAGGAGGAGTCGAACACCGAGCCGTCGGGGTAGATCTGGCCGACGTAGTGCGCCAACAGCGTCTGACCGGTCTCCACCTCCGGCCCGTCACCGGTGACCACCACCTCGGCCTGCAAGGTGTCCGGCGCGTCCTCGACCTGCTTGGTGGTGGCGAATTTCGTCGGCTGGCCGTTGTCGTCCAGCTGTAGCTGTGGCAGCGAGGGCGGCAGGTCCTGCTTCTCACCCGCCGCTTCAGGAAGTGCTCGGGCGACGACGTCGATGACGAAGACCAGCGTGTCGTCGCCCTCGATCCCGGCATCGGGCTGCCCTTGGGCGCCGAAGCCGTCGGCGGGGGCCACGCCGACGACGACTCGGCTGCCGACGGTCTGGCCCTCCACCGCCTGGGAGATTCCCGGCAGCACCCCGGTCGTGTCGAAGGTCGCCGGCTGACCGCGGTCGTACGAGCTGTCGAACTGGTCACCGGTGCGTCCGAGCAAGCCGACGTAGTCGACGATCACGGTGTCACCCTTGGCGATCTCGTCCCCGTCGCCCTCGCTGAGGGTCTCGACCGTCGTCTGCTCCACCGAGACCGGCGAGTCGATCGAGACGTCGGGCGTGGCCCCGAACTCGCCGCTGACCGAGACACCGGCGATCGAGGTCGCCACCGGTGTCTCGTCAGCGCCGTCGGCGTTGCTGCTCGGTTCGTCGCCGCAGCTGACGAGCAGGAGCAGCGCGGAGAGCGACAGGACGAACGACGTGCGCACGGGTCACCTAACGGTCGGCATCCAGGGGGTATCGGCCGGGTCTACACCCGGCCACGTGCCAGTTTACCCGTCACATGCTCTCGATCAGTTTGTGCACTCGTTCGTCATGGCTGCGGAACGGGTCCTTGCACAGCACGGTGCGCTGCGCCTGGTCGTTGAGCTTGAGGTGCACCCAGTCGACGGTGAAGTCGCGACGGCGCTCCTGAGCCCGGCGGATGAACTCGCCCCGCAGCCGAGCGCGGGTGGTCTGCGGCGGCCGGGACTTCGCGGTGAAGACGGCCAGGTCGGAGGTGACCCGCGCAACCGCCCCCCGGCGCTCGAGCAGGTAGTACAGCCCGCGGTCGCGGTGGATGTCGTGGTACGCCAGATCGAGATGCGCCACCCGCGGGTGCCCCCACGTCAGGTTGTGTTGCGCCCGGTATCGGTCGATGAGGGCGTACTTGATCACCCAGTCGATCTCGCGCTCGACCAGCGACAGGTCCCCCGACTCGACGGCCTTGAGGCCGCGTTCCCACAGGTCGAGCATCCGGTCGATCGTCGTCGTGTGCAGCTCACGCCGGTCGACGAAGTCGCGGGCCTTGGCTAGGTACTCTCCCTGGAGCTCCAGCGCGCTCAACTCGCGCCCGTTGACGAGGCGTACCCGACGCCGACCTGTCATGTCGTGGCTGATCTCACGGATGGCCCGGATCGGGTTCTCCAGAGTCAGGTCGCGCATCACGATGCCTTCTTCGACCATCCGCAGCACCAGGTCGGTGGTCGTCACCTTGAGCAAAGTGGTCGTCTCGCTCATGTTGGAGTCACCGACGATGACGTGGAGCCGTCGAAAGCGCTCGGCGTCGGCGTGTGGTTCGTCGCGGGTGTTGATGATGGGACGTGATCGCGTGGTGGCGCTCGAGACGCCCTCCCAGATGTGCTCGGCCCGCTGGCTGACCGCGTAGACGGTGCCGCGCGGCGTCTGCAGCACCTTGCCTGCCCCACACACGATCTGCCGGCTGACGAGGAACGGGATGAGGATGTCGGCCATCCGGTTGAACTCGCCGTGCCGGCCCACCAGGTAGTTCTCGTGGCAGCCGTAGGAGTTGCCGGCCGAGTCGGTGTTGTTCTTGAACAGATAGACATCGCCGACGATGCCGTCGTCGTGGAGCCGACGTTCGGCGTCGACCAGCAGACCCTCGAGGATGCGCTCGCCCGCCTTGTCGTGCGCGACCAGCTCGACCGGGTCGTCGCACTCCGGCGTGGCGTACTCGGGGTGGCTGCCGACGTCGAGGTAGAGCCGGGCGCCGTTGCGCAGGAACACGTTGCTGCTGCGGCCCCACGACACCACCCGGCGGAACAGGTAGCGCGCCACCTCGTCGGGGCTCAGCCGGCGCTGGCCCTTGAACGTGCACGTCACGCCGTACTCGTTCTCGATCCCGAAGATCCGCCGGTCCACACCCCAACCCTAGGCGCTGCCTCGCGAGGCGGAGCGGATGTGCCTATCCCATGTTCACTTGGGATAGGCACACTCCCAATGGGTTGGACCCCATTGGAAGCGCTCCTCCACCATTGGAAGTACGGCGCAACACGCGGGTGTCGACGGTGTCAGAGCAGACCGGCGGCGTCGAGAGCCGGCCACACCAGCTGGGATCCGCCCATGGCGCCCGTACGCAGCAGGCGCAGCACCTCGGCCGGCGGAACGACCATCACCTGGCAGTCCTCGAACTCATCGAGCCGCTGCGGACCCGCCAGCCGGCAGTCGTACGCGAGCGCGACGTACTGCCGTTCCGTGCTCGACCCTCGTACGACGCGGGTCACGACGTCGAGGCGATCCGGCTGGTAGCCGGTCTCCTCCCGCAGCTCCCGCCGAGCGGCCTGCTCGGGCGACTCGGCAGGCTCGATGATGCCGCCCGGCATCGTGACCAGGTGTCGGTCCGGACCGGGCCGGAACTGCCGGACGAGCACGACGTCACCGTCGGGTGTCAGCGCGAGCACGCCGATCGAGTCGCTCCCCGCGTGCAGTTCCCAAGTCGTGGTGCGCCCGTCCGGCAGTCGGTACGTCCGCTCGACGACCCGCACCCAACCCTCGTGCAAGAGGCGCTCATCGATGACCGCCCAACCCTGCTCACTCACCGGCAGCCGGCGGCTCTCCCGCCTCGAGGGCCTGCGAGACGGCCGCATCGCTGAGTCGGGTGAACTTGCGCGGTCGAGACCGGGTGCGGTCGAGCACGGCCGCCTCGATGTTGGAGGCGTCCAGCTCGCGTGGCTCCGTGTCGTCGCCTTCGGCGGCCAGCGCAGCGACGGCGAGTGCGACCGACTGGTCACGGTTCATCGCGTCGATGTAGTGCTGCTCGAGGTGGGCCACGGCCTGGTCCGCGGACCCGCCCATGACCGCGAACCGGTGCTCGTCAGCCACCGAGCCGTCATACGTCAGCCGGTAGATCTGGTCCTCCTCGGCCACCTCGCCCACCTCGGTGACGAAGATCTCGACCTCGTACGGCTTCTCCGCCGCCGAGGAGAAGATGGTGCCGAGGGTCTGCGCGTACGCGTTGGCCAGCCCCCGCCCGGTCACGTCGCGACGGTCGTAGGAATAGCCGCGCAGGTCCGCCAGCCGTACACCGGCGATGCGCAGGTTCTCGAACTCGTTGTAGCGACCGACGGCGGCGAACGCGATCCGGTCGTAGATTTCGCTGATCTTGTGCAGCGCACGCGACTGGTTCTCCGCCACCAACACGATCCCGTCGGCGTACTGCACCGCGACGACGCTGCGCCCACGGCCGATGCCCTTGCGGGCGTAGTCCGCCCGGTCCTTCATCTGCTGTTCGGGCGAGACGTAGAACGGCATCGTCACGACGGTCCTCCGGTGGGTGCGTCAGGTCAGCGGGGCCGCGGGCCCGTCGGGGCGGTCCATCCGGGCGGCCACGACCGCGTCGACAAGGGTGGCGATCTCCTCGTCCGGGATGCGCCGGAATCCGTCGGCGGTCACCGCGGTGACGACCGGGAAGATGCGCCTGGTCAGGTCCGGCCCGCCGGTCGCCGAGTCGTCGTCGGCCGCGTCGTACAGCGCCTGCACGAGCGCGGTCGTGCACTCCTGCTCGGTCAGCGCGTCGCGATAGAGCTTTTTCAGCGAGCCGCGGGCAAACAGCGAGCCCGACCCGACCGAGTGGAAGGCCTGCTCCTCGTAGCGTCCGCCGGTGACGTCGTACGAGAAGATCCGGCCCTGCGACGACTCGAGGTCGTAGCCGGCGAACAGCGGGACCACCGCCAGACCCTGCATCGCCATCGCGAGGTTGCCGCGGATGAGCGTGGTCAACCGGTTCGCCTTGCCGTCCAACGACAGCGTGGTGCCTTCGATCTTCTCGTAGTGCTCGAGCTCGGCCTGGAAGAGCCGGACGATCTCGATCGCCGGCCCGGCACTACCGGCAATCCCGACGCAGGAGTACTCGTCGGCCGGGAAGACCTTCTCGATGTCGCGCTGGGCGATGATGTTGCCCATCGTGGCGCGCCGGTCGCCGGCCATGAGCACGCCATCGGCGTAGGTCGCGGCGACGATGGTGGTGCCGTGCCGCGCCAGGTTCGAGGCGTCGCCGAGGGGTGGGGTACGGGACCCGGGCAGCAGCTCAGGGGCCTGCCACGCCAGGAACTCCGAGAACGACGCCGAGCCGTTGGCCAAGAAGGGCTCGGGCAACCGGCCAGGCGATGACGATGCTGCCATCCGGCTCACTGCCCGCCCTTCTGGACGAAGCCGCGGACGAACTCCTCGGCGTTCTCCTCAAGCACCTCGTCGATCTCGTCGAGGATCGCGTCGACGTCGTCGTCGAGCCGCTCCTTGCGCTCGGCGACGGCGTCGCTGCCCTCGGCCTCGTGGGACTCGTCGGACTCACTCTGCTTGCGCGGGCTCTTGTGCTGCTGTCCGCCGTCGCGGGCCACGCTCCACCTCCATCGTGGCACCGCCTGGCTGCGATGCCACGCCTACGACCCTACAAGGACCGAGCCGGCGTCACCGGTGGTCAGCGTCGGGTGAGGGCGGCGAACAGCTGGTCGGCGGTGTCGCACTCGTCGAGCAACGCGCCGACGTGGTCCTGCGTACCCCGCAACGGCTCCAACGTCGGGATGCGCTGCAGCGACTCCTGCCCGGGCAGGTCGAAGATGACCGAGTCCCATGACGCGGCGGCGACCTGCTCCGGGAACTGCGCCAGGCAGCGACCGCGGAAGTACGCGCGCGTGTCGCTGGGCGGTGTGGTCATCGCCCGGGTCACCTCGGCGTCGGTCACCAGTCGCTGCATGGCGCCACGCCGGACCAGCCGGTGGAACAGTCCCTTGTCCTCACGGACGTCGGCGTACTGCAGGTCGACCAGCTGCAGCTTGGGGTGTTCCCAGCCCAGCCCGTCGCGGTCCCGGTACGACTCCAGCAGCGCCAACTTGGCGACCCAGTCCAGCTCGTCGCGGCACAGCAGCGGCTCTGACTCCAGCCGCCCCAGCACCGACTCCCAGCGGCGCAGCACTTCGGACGCCTGGTCGTCCGGCTCGCCGTCGTGCCGTTCGACGAAGGTGCGCGCCTGCTCAAGATACGCCATCTGCACCTGGACGGCGCTCATCCGCCGGCCGTCCTTGAGCCGTACCAGATGCTTCAGAGCCGGGTCGTGCGACACCGACCGCAGCTCTTGCACCGGCCGCTCGAGCGCCAGATCACCGGGGAGAACACGAGCCTCGATCATCGCGATGACCAGCGCGGTGGTGCCAATCTTGAGGAACGTCGAGATCTCCGACAGGTTGGCGTCGCCGATGATGACGTGCAGCCGGCGGTACTTGTTCGGGTCGGCGTGCGGCTCGTCGCGGGTGTTGATGATCGGGCGCTTCAGAGTCGTCTCGAGGCCCACCTCGACCTCGAAGTAGTCGGCTCGCTGGCTGATCTGGAAACCGTGCTTGCTTCCGTCCTGGTGCAGCCCCACCCGGCCCGCTCCACACACAACCTGGCGGGTGACGAAGAACGGGGTGAGGTGCTCGACGATCTCACCGAACGCGGTGGACCGGTTCATCAGGTAGTTCTCGTGCGCACCGTAAGAGGCGCCCTTGTTGTCGACGTTGTTCTTGTAGAGCAACAGCGGAGCCGCCTTGGGCAGCTGCGAGGCGAGCTCGGCGGCCCGCCGCATCACGGCCTCACCGGCTTTGTCCCAGACCACGACATCGCGGGGATTCGTGCACTCGGGTGTCGAGTACTCCGGGTGGGCATGGTCGACGTAGAGCCTGGCTCCGTTGGTCAGGATGACGTTGGCCAGGCCCAGGTCCTCGTCGGTGAGCTGGCTGCTGTCGGCGACGTCGCGCGCCATCTCGAAGCCGCGGGCGTCGCGCAGCGGGCTCTCCTCCTCGAAATCCCACCGAGCGCGACGGGCCTGCTGAGCGGCGTTGGCATAGGCGTTGACGACCTGGGTGGAGGCCAGCATCGGGTTTGCCGCGGGCTGCCCGCGCACCGAGATGCCGTACTCCACCTCGGTGCCCATGACCCGCCGCACGCTCATTTGGCACACAGTACGGTCACTGAGCAGTGTCGAACGGGAGGCAGGGTGTCCAGCGGCGACGAGCTCGTAGCGGTGACGGATGAGCGCGGTCGGGTGATCGGGACCCAGCCACGTTGGGCGATGCGGCGGGACAATCTGTGGCACCACACCACCGGAGTCATCGTCCGAGACCCGTTGGGCCGGGTGTATGTCCACCGGCGGACCACGACCAAGGACGTCTTTCCTGGCATGCATGACTGCTGTGCTGGTGGGGTGGTGCTCGCCGGCGAGGCAGCCGAGGACGCCGCGCGCCGCGAGCTGGCCGAGGAGCTCGGCATCAGCGGCGTTCGGTTGCACCCGGTGCTGCGCTCGTCGTACGCCGACGACGTGACCCGGCATCACGCATACGTCTACGAGGCGACCTGGAACGGTCCAGTGCGACACCAGTCCGACGAGATCGAGTGGGGCCGCTGGATGACGCTGGAGGAGCTCAGCACCCGTCTCGAGGACGCCATCTGGCCGTTCGTACCCGACACACGGGCGCTGGTTGCGGACTGGCTCGCCGCACGGCTAGCCGACCGGCAGGTCATCCCCGGCGGGTGGGACAGCGAGGCGACGCTGGTCGAGGGCCGCTGGATCGACCGGGTGCCGCGTCGGCCGGCCGTCGCGCCGGCGCTACGCAAGGAGACTGAGCTGCTGCCCTGGCTGGCCCCGCGGCTCCCGCTCTCGGTCCCGGTGCCGGTGGTCGTCGGGGAAGACCCGCTCCGGGTCCGCCACGTGGCGATTCCGGGGGAGCCGGTGGTCAGGCCGACAGACGCCATGGGCACCGTGCTGGGCGACTTCCTACGGACGCTGCACACGACGCCGGTCGGGGAGGCCGTCCGCCACGGCGCGCCGGACGGAGACGCCTGGACAGCCGCCCTGCAGGGCCCCTTGGCGATGTTTCACCGCGACGTGCTGCCGCTGCTGCCCAGCGATCGGCACCCGGCGGCGCGGCGGCTGCTGGATGCCATGACACAGTGCCGCGCCTCGGTGCTGATTCACGGCGACCTCGGCCCGGACCACCTGCTGGTCGAGGACGGCATGCCGACCGGGGTCATCGACTGGTCCGACGCCGGCATCGGCGATCCGGCCCTCGACCTGGCCTGGGTCCTGCACAGCGGCAGCCCGGATTTCTCAGCCGCGGTCGCGGCGGCGTACGGCGTCGACTCCCAGCTGTCCAGGCAGGCCCTGTTATGGCACCAGCTCGGCCCCTGGCACGAGGTGACGTACGGGATCGACACCGCGCAAGATGCCTTCGTCGAGTCCGGCCTGGCAGGGCTGCTCGACCGTCTCGAGATGGATGTGTGACCTCAGAGCGGCTTGCCGAGGTGGACGGCCATCGGGGCGTCGGCGTAGGTGCCGAAGTGCGGCACGTCGATGTAGCCACTGGACCGGTACAGCGCCAGGGCCTCTGGCTGTCGCTGCCCCGTTTCCAGCACCAGCCAGTCGACGCCCGCCCGGCGGGCAGTGTCCTCGAGGTACCCCAGCAGGACACGAGCCAGACCGCGGCCGCGCTCCGACGCCGCGACGTACATGCGCTTGATCTCCGCGGGTCGTCGCCCGGGCAGACCGCCGTAGTCGCCCGGGTCATGGCGCCGCCAACCGCCGATCGCCACCGGTTGGTCGCCGTCGTACGCCACCGCGAACAGGCCGTGCGGCGGGTCGAACTCGTCCGGGTCAACAGCGGCGCCGTCCCGCCCGCCGTAGCGGACCACATACTCGCCCTGCACCAGATCGATCAGGCGCTGTGCATCCGGGGCGTTGTAAGGCACCTGTCGGATCGTCGGCGCCGTCATCGCGTCCGGCGGCGATGTGATCCCCACGCAGCAGCGAGGTTGACACCGACGATGCCCGCCCACGCCACGATGATGCCGGGCAGGTCGGCGAAGACCCCCGCGACCGCCGTCAGCGGGATGCCAATGCCCATCGTTGAGTAGACGAAGTCCTTGTCGAAGCCCTGTTCCTTCTCCGCGCGCGCCCGTGCGGCGACCTCGGCCTGCACGCGCTCCTCGACCTGCCGGTCGATACGCTCGAGGAACGACTCGACCAGGGCAGGCTCATACTCGCGTCCGAGCTCGGAACGCGCCGCCAGGGTCGCCTCAAGGTCCTTGCCCAACGAGTGCCGCTCGTCGCCCGGCATCGGCTACAGGTACTGCCCGGTGTTGGCGACGGTCTCGATCGAGCGGCCCGGCTCGGTGCCTTCCTTGCCGGTGACCAACGTGCGGATGAAGACGATGCGCTCGCCCTTCTTGCCCGAGATCCGCGCCCAGTCGTCGGGGTTGGTGGTGTTCGGCAGGTCCTCGTTCTCCTTGAACTCGTCGATGCATGCCTGCAGCATGTGGTGGACCCGCAGGCCCTTCTGCCCGGTGTCGATGAGGTCCTTGATCGCCATCTTCTTCGCCCGGTCCACGATGTTCTGGATCATCGCGCCGGAGTTGAAGTCCTTGAAGTAAAGGACCTCCTTGTCGCCGTTGGCGTACGTCACCTCGAGGAAGCGGTTCTCCTCGGACTCGGTATACATGCGCTCGACCGCACGCTGGATCATCCCGGCGACGCAGGCGTCCCGGTCGCCGGAGAACTCACTGAGGTCGTCGGCGTACAACGGCAGGTCGGCAGTGAGGTACTTGCTGAAGATGTCGCGCGCCGACTCGACGTCAGGCCGCTCGATCTTGATCTTCACGTCGAGCCGGCCGGGGCGCAGTATGGCCGGGTCAATCATGTCCTCCCGGTTCGAGGCGCCGATCACGATGACGTTCTCGAGACCCTCGACCCCGTCGATCTCGCTGAGCAGCTGGGGCACGATCGTGTTCTCGACGTCGGAGGATACCCCCGAGCCACGGGTACGGAACAATGAGTCCATCTCGTCGAAGAACACGATCACCGGTGTGCCTTCGGAAGCCTTCTCACGGGCCCGTTGGAACACCAGCCGGATGTGCCGTTCGGTCTCGCCGACGTACTTGTTGAGCAGCTCGGGACCTTTGATGTTGAGGAAGAAGCTCTTCCCCTCCTCCCCCGTCTTGGCCGCGACCTGCTTGGCCAACGAGCTGGCGACTGCCTTGGCGATCAGCGTCTTGCCACAACCGGGCGGCCCGTAGAGCAGGATGCCCTTCGGTGGCTTCAGCTGGTGCTCGGTGAACAGGTCCGGGTAGAGGTACGGCAGCTCGATCGCATCGCGGATCGCCTCGATCTGGTGCCGCAGCCCGCCGATGTGGGTGTAGTCGATGTCAGGAACCTCTTCGAGGACGAGCTCCTCGACCTCGGTCTTCGGAACCTTCTCGTAGACGTAGCCGACCCGGGCGTCGAGCAGCAGCGAGTCGCCGGCGCGCAGCGTGATCTCGCGCAGCGACTCGGCGATGCGCACGACCCGCTCCTCGTCGGCGTTCCCGATCACCAGCACCCGGTCGCGGTCGGCGAGCACCTCCTTCAGCATGACCACCTCGCCGACCTGCTCGAAGCGCAGCGCGGCCACCACGTTGAGCGCCTCGTTGAGCAGCACCTCCTGGCCGCGGTGCAGCTCGTCGGGGTCGATGCTCGGGCTCACCGCGACGCGCAGCTTGCGACCGCCGGTGAAGACATCGACGGTGTCGTCCTCGTTGCGCTGCAGGAAGGTGCCGAATCCCGTCGGCGGCTGAGCCAGCCGGTCGACCTCTTCTTTCAGCGCCAGGATCTGGTCACGGGCCTCGCGCAGGGTGCTGGTGAGGCGCTCGTTCTGCGCCGTCGTCGCGGCGAGGCGGGCGTCCATCTCGGCGAGCCGGGACTCGATGCTCCGGCTTTCACCTGGCGCCGACGACAGCCGGCGGCGCAGGTGATCGACCTCGGCACGCAGATAGTGCAGCTCACTCTCGCGCTGACTGCGCGAGCGAGACTGTTCCGGCTGGTCCGACATCGCAACTCCTCCGATGGGGCTAGACCATGACCCTACCCTCGTGATCAGGACGTCACCGTGCTGCCACGCATCGTGTCCTGATCATCGTCTGGCAGGCCGTCGCGATCCCCCCAACCTCGCGAGTGGCGCAAGGCTGCCCCTCCAAGGCCGGTAAACAAGCGAATGTGCGCCGCTCGCGCGGTCAGACCGAGTCAGTCGGCGCTCTCGACTCGTCGACGGTCCGCGGTCCGGTGTAGTCCGGCCCGTAGGCGCCGGGTGCCGGGCGACGCTGGCGCCGCGGTGCTCGGTGGCCGGCTGCCATCCGGCGGGCCGTCACGAGGAACGCGGTGTGCCCCACCATGGAGTGGTCCGGCCGGATCGCCAGCCCTTCGACGTGCCACGACCGCACCAAGGTCTCCCAGGCGTACGGCTCGGTGAAGCCGCCGTGCACCCGCAGCGTCTCGACGATGCGTCCCAGCTGGGTCGTCGTGGCGACGTAGGCACAGGCGATTCCGCCCGGGGTCAACGCGGCGGCGACGACGTCGACGCACTCCCACGGCGCCAACATGTCGAGCACCACCCGGTCGACATCCCGCTCGGTGAGGCACTCCGCGAGGTCACCGACCGTCAAACGCCAGGCAGGATGTGCGCCGCCGTACAGCTGCTCGATGTTGCGTCGCGCGATCTGCGCGAAGTCCTCGCGCCGTTCGTACGAGGACACCGTCCCCGCCGGCCCGACCGCGCGCAGGAGGTGTGCGGTCAGGGCACCGGAGCCCACCCCGGCCTCCACCACACGGGCCCCTGGGAAGATGTCGGCCATCGTGACGACCTGAGCGGCGTCCTTCGGGTAGACCACCGCCGCGCCTCGCGGCATCGAGACGACGTACTCGGACAGCAGCGGCCGCAGCACGAGGTAGTCGGAGCCACCCGAGGAGCTGACCACGACACCTTCCGGCTTGCCGATCAGGTCGTCGTGCGCGATCGAGCCCTTGTTGGTGAAGAACTGTGCTCCCGTCTCCAGATGCACACTGTGCCGGCGGCCTTTGACATCGGTGAGCCGGACCCAGTCGCCGTCGACCAGTGGACCGTGCCGGGTCCCGGACCAGGTCGGATCGGCGTCAGGGGGCGGTTCGGACACGCGCGCCAGGGTACGGGTCGCCGTCATGGCGGCTCGTCCCCATGGCCCGGCGCGTTCGACCGGGTGGGGCTCGGCGCCCTGGCTCGGCGGTCAGGTGCGGGCGAAGGCCGCGTCGACGTCGGCGGTGACGAGGACGCCGAACACCGAGCCGTCGATCTCGACCAGCAGGTACTCGGTCGCCGGCGTGTGATGCATGGCGCGGACCAGATCCTCGCCGGTGAGGTCGACGGGCAGAATCATGCCGGGCTCTAGCCGGCGGGCGACGGTCAGCGTGTCCAGCCGGGGCCGGCGGGCCTCCGGCGTGGCCAGCACCGACTCCTCGCTCACGACGCCGACCGGCGCACCGTCTCGGCCGAGAACCACCAGGCTGCCGGCATCGACCTCCCGCGCCCGACGGACGGCCTCGGCCAGCGGCACGTCCCCGGGCACAGCGAGCGCGCGCCGCGCGAGGTCGCGCGCCTGTAACCGCGGCAGCCGCTGCCGGACCCGCGCGGTCATCAGGGCCGAGCTGGACCCGGTCCACAAGAACATGGCGATCACCACGGCGAGGACGAAGTCCAAGATGTCGGGTCGCACGCCGATCAGCGTCGGCATCAAGAACGGGTAGGCCAACACGAGTCCCGCGACGACCCGACCGGACCAGCCGGCCACCGCCGTGGCGAGGTGCGGCCGCCCCGTGACGGCCCACACCGCCGCCCGCAGCACCTTGCCGCCGTCGAGCGGCAGACCGGGAGCGAGGTTCAGCACCGCAACGGCGAGGTTGGCGACGGCGAGGCTCTCCAGCGCGAACTCGACCAAGCCAGGAGACGTGAGGTACGTCGCCGCCCACGTCACCGCACCGACGACGGCGGAGGCCACCGGACCCACGAACGCGATCCAGAACTCCCGCTTCGGCGTCTCGGCCTCGCCCTCGATTGTGGTCACACCGCCCAGAAAGTGCAGGGTCACGGCGGTCACGTGCATTCCGAACGACTGCGCCATCAGCGCGTGCGACACCTCGTGCAGCAGCACGGAGAGGTACAGCAGCATCGCGAACGCCAACCCCGCGACGTAGACCAGGCCGCCGAGGTCGGGCGCTACGGCGTCGATCCGCGGGGCGAGCAGGATCGAGATCAGCGCCGCGACCAGCAGCCACGAGGCGCGCACGAGGACGTCGACGCCGGCGACCTGACCGAGGCGCAGGGTTCCCGGCTCACGGGGCCGCGGCCGGGTGTCACGCGACTTCGGCGATCTGCCGTCCACACCGCAACGCTAGCGCGGCATTTGTCGGTGGGCTGTCGTAACGTCACGGGCATGATGTCGGACCTGGTACACGACCCCGCCGAGACCGCACCGCCACGGACTCGAGTCGACGGGATGTCCGTGCTCGGGAGCCTGTCCCCGAGCCGGGCGGCCGACTTCATGTCCTGTCCCCTGCTCTACCGGTTCCGGGTCGTCGACAAGCTGGTCGAGGCGCCCAGCCCGGCCGCGGTCCGCGGCACCGTCGTGCACGCAGTCCTCGAGGCGCTCTTCGACCTGCCCGCGGCCGAGCGCACACCGCAGGCCGCTCTGGATCTGCTCGGACCGCACTGGGAGCGAGTGCTGACCGACGAGCCTGAGCTCGCTGCCCTGTTCGAGGGCGACGACGCCACCGACGTGGTCAGCTGGCTGGCGGAGTGCCGCTCGTTGCTCGGCACCTACTTCCGGCTCGAGGACCCCACCCGGCTGGAGCCGGCCCGACGCGAGATGTACGTCGAGCACGTCCTCGACTCACGACTGCTGCTCCGGGGCTACGTCGACCGGGTCGACGTCAACGCGTCGGGCGCGATGCGCGTGGTCGACTACAAGACCGGCCGTTCGCCCAGCGAGGTGTTCGAGGGCAAGGCCTTGTTCCAGATGCGGTTCTACGCGCTCGTGCTGTGGCGCAGCACCGGGCGGGTGCCGGACCTGCTGCAGCTGGTCTATCTGGGCAACGGCGAGGTGCTCCGCTACGAGCCGGACGAGCGCGACCTGCTCGCGACCGAACGCAAGGTCAACGCGCTGTGGACCGCGATCGCCCGAGCGCACGAGACCGGGCGCTGGGAGCCACACCGGTCCGCGCTCTGCGACTGGTGTGACCACCGGGCGCTCTGCCCGGTGTGGGGAGGCACGCCGCCGCCG
>JACCZI010000022.1 GCA_013696015.1 Nocardioidaceae bacterium | reverse complement strand
GGGATGGACGGACCTCTGGTGTGCCAGTTGTTCTGCCAAGAGCACGGCTGGTTAGCTACGTTCGGAAGTGATAACCGCTGAAAGCATCTAAGCGGGAAGCACGTTTCAAGATGAGGTTTCCCACAGGGTCAACCTGGTAAGGCCCCCAGCAGATGACTGGGTTGATAGGCCGGAGGTAGAAGGCAGCGATGCACGGAGCCGACCGGTACTAATAGGCCGAGGGCTTGTCCCACACACAAAGTTATGTCACGCGTCCACTGTGCGGTTCCCGAGATATGGTCGGGCGACCACATCTTCATAGCGTTTCGGCGACCATGGCGAAGGGGAAACACCCGGCTCCATTCCGAACCCGGAAGTTAAGCCCTTCAGCGCCGATGGTACTGCGCGGGGGACCGCGTGGGAGAGTAGGACGTCGCCGGACAATCTTTGCAGCAGGGCCGCCCCCGTGGCGGCCCTGCTGTGCGTTGTGCCGCCGGCAAGAGACAGCGGTCGGGGACCTTTCACACCAGGCAGGAGCGAGGCGTGTCACCACCGCAACGGCGAGGCCGCTCGGGGAGCCAGCAGGCTCCATCGGCCGCGACCGCGGCTGGAGGTCGCTCCGCCCCCCGCCGTTCCGGCGCCCGCCGGCCAGGGGCTGGTGACCGCAGCGAGGACCGGAGCTCCGCCCAGCGTCGCTACGACGGGCCGGAGCTGCCTGAAGACATCACGGGCGACGAGCTCGGGCCAGCGGTGCGGCGCCAGCTGGCCAGCCTGCCGGAGCGGCTGGGAACGCGGGTTGCCCGGCACCTGGCTGCCGCCGGGAGGCTGCTCGACGATGACCCGGAAACGGCCTACTGGCACGTCCAGGCGGCGCGGGCTCGGGCCTCACGCTTGGCGGTGGTGCGTGAGGCGTGCGGCGAGGCGGCTTATGCCTCGGGTCGCTTTGCGGAGGCACTCGCGGAGCTGCGGGCGGCGAGGCGGATGAACGGCTCGCCCGACTATCTACCGATGATGGCCGACTGCGAACGTGCCGTGGGACGACCGGACCGGGCTCTCGCGCTGTCACGAGACGACGGGGTGGGTCGGCTGGACGACGCCGGTCGGATCGAGATGACGATCGTGGCGGCCGGTGCCCGTCGCGACCGTCAGGAGATCGAAGCTGCCGTGGCGCTGCTCGAGGCCGCGCCGTTGCACTCTGCGTCTCGCGCTCCCTGGGTTGCCAGGTTGCGCTACGCATACGCCGACACCCTGCTGGAGGCCGGTCGCACGGCTGAGGCGCTCGAGTGGTTCCACCGCACAGTCGCGGTCGACTCCGCCGCGGCCACGGATGCTGTGGACCGGGTCGCAGGCTTGGGAGGAGCTGACGAACCCGCGCGGCGGACCGACTAGTCCACAGGTACGGGCAGCTCTCCCCCACCATGGCACCGGTGCGACAACTCTGCGGGGCAGGAGGTGAACCGGTGACGAAGACAACTGTTCCCGCCGGAGTCAACGAGATCCAGCTGCGCGGCCGGGTCAGCAGCGTGCCGAACCAACGGGTGCTGCCCAGTGGCGATCGACTGGTGTCGGTACGAGTGGTGGTGCCGCGTCCTCCGAACCCGGCACGGCCCGCCGTGACGGTCGACACGTTCGACTGCGTCGCATGGACGGCCCGGGCTGGTGACGCCCTGCTCCGACTCGTGCCTCAGGACCAGGTCGAGATCAGCGGTGCGCTGCGGCGGCGGTTCTGGCGAGGTGAGAGCGGGACGATGAGCCGCGTCGAGGTCGAGGTCAGCCGGGCGCGGCGCCTGCCGCGTCAGCCCTGACCGGTGAGCGCGCCTCCGCCTTCAGGTCGTCGAGGCCTTCCGGCCAGTGGCGCATCACCATGCCCAGGCGCGGCCTCGGGCGGAAGGCGGTCGACTTGGGCGGTAGCAGGCGGTGCTGTCGAGCCGCTGCGAAGACGACATCGAGCGGTGGTGCCGGCAACAGGACCGCCAGCCCGCCGGATCTGCGGGCTGCAGCCACCGCAAGGCTCGAATCCGACCGGTAGTCGAGGTCGCGTTCGGCGACGCCCCAGCGCGGCAGCCAGTCATGGTGCAGGTGAGCCACCGCCAAGGAGGCGAGCGGGTCCTCGTTCGCCGCGAGGTCCGCCACCGCCGGGGCCGGCAGGGGCTCGACGGCCATCCAGGTCGTCCCGTCGCTGATGACGCATCGGGTCGGAGCGGCGGCGCCATCGCGCAGGTATGCCATTGCCGCCGGTTCGTCGGGCAGCGCCTGTAGCTGGAGACCGGGCGTGACCCGAACCCGAGACCAGTCGAGGGTGGGGACGACTCGGTGGAACGCTCCCAGCACCAGTCCGCAATCTGTCGCGTCGACGATCATCACCAGACCGTAGGTCCACGGCGCCTGCCTCGGAGAAGATCCGCGAGCGCCTCGGTAACGCTGGAAGGCGGCGTACCGGTGATGCCCGTCGGCAATCAGCAACGGTGCATCGGCAAGGTCGGCCGCAGCCGCCACCGCAGCAGCGTCGGCTACGCGCCATACGCTGTGTTCAGCGAGGCCGTCGATAATCGTCATCGTCGGCTTGTCAGCTGACCGGGTGCGCAGCAGGTCCCGCAGACGTGACGAGCCGGGATGGACCAGCACGACAGGCTCGGGTTGGGCGGCAGTCGCCTCCAGGAGGGCGACATGGCGGGCGAGCACCGCAGGGTTGACCTCCTCGTGCGCCAAGAGGCGCCGCTCCGGCGCGTCGTCCAGTGACAGCGCTGCGATGAGACCAACCAGTGTCTGGCCGCCGGGACGCCGCTGCCGGTACACGTAGATCGCGGGCACGGGGTCGTGTCGCACGACGCCGGTGCGGCGCCACTCGGCGAGTCGTTTCGTCACTGTGGCCGCATCGTGGGGAGCATCCGACCTCGCCAAGAGCGGGTCGACCAGCCAGCCCACGTTGTACTGGTTGCCGTCGAGCGCCGCCGCCACCCCTGCCGTGTCCGTGGCCTCGAGCGGTTGACTCGTGGCGGTGACCAGGTCGACATGGCGAGGGTCGTAACGCAGTCCCCGAAACGGGCGCAACACCGAGTCCTCGGCGACCGCAGACTGCGGGAGCTGCCGACTCGTCATCGACGCATCCTAGGCTGGCTGGCGTCCGTCCCCATCCGTCGGGCTCCGGGCCCGCGAGGGCCGGCCGCCCCCGATGCCGCGCGAGGTTTGCTGTGCCGGACTCCATTCGCTCTCGCCCGGTGTTCGTACTTCAGAGCACCGCTGTGGCGCTGTGGCACGGATACGACGTCGCCATGGTCGATCTTGACGGTGTGGTCTACCGGGGCGGCGCGGCGCTCGCCTCGGCACCCGAGCGGCTGACTCAGCTGCGCGGGCATGGCTTGACGGTGGCCTTCGTCACCAACAACGCTTCCCGGACACCCGCAGCGGTGGCCGCGCAGCTGCGGGCGCTGGGCGTTGACGCGGCGGACGCCGATGTCGTCACCTCGGCCCAAGCGGCGGCTCGCGTCGTCGCCGGGATGGTCCCTGCGGGATCTCGGGTGCTGGTGGTCGGAGGTGAGGGACTACGACAGGCCCTCCTCGAACACCGGCTGATACCCATCGCATCCGCCGAAGACGATCCGGCCGCGGTGGTGCAGGGCTTCGCGCCGGAGGTGGGGTGGGCGCTGCTGGCCGAAGCGGCGTACGCCGTTGCGGCGGAAGTGCCGTGGGTCGCGAGCAACCTTGACCAGACCCTGCCGACCGAGCGCGGCATCGCCCCGGGCAACGGCACCTTGGTCGCGGCGGTCGCGGCGACATCGCAGCGAATGCCGGTCGTGGCCGGCAAACCCGAACCAGCCCTCTTCGACGAGACCGTCATCCGCGTCGGCGGCAACTGCCCACTCATTGTTGGTGACCGCCTCGACACCGACGTTGCCGGCGCGAACCGGGTCGGTGCCGACAGCCTTCTGGTCCTGACCGGAGTCACCGACCTGGACCGCCTGGCAGCGGCAACGCCGCTGGAGCGCCCCACGTTCGTCTCAGCCGACCTGGGCGGCCTCGAGGTGCCGCACCTCCCTCCGGTGGTCGACGGAACGGGCGTGACCTGCGGTCAGTGGCGTGTCGAGGTGGTGGATCACGAGCTGTGGGTCGAGCGTGGTCGGGCCGCCGAGCCGCCCGCAGAGCGTGACGTGGTCGATCTGGTACGCGCTGCGGTCACGGCCGCATGGCGCCATCTCGACTCAAACCAGGTTGCCGTGTCGATGAGCACTGCATCCGCTCGGCTGCACGAGATGATGCAGGGGCACGCCGGGAGGGCCGACGAAGGGACGTTGGATGAGTGACCACCTCAACGCCGAGCAGACTCCCCACGCAGGCGCGGACACGTCAGGAGGCAGCGGCGACCAGGCCGTTGACGCCGTCCTGGTCGAGCTCACCCGCCTGGCCGACCTGTCCGTCGATGAGCACCTGGGGGTTTACGACAGCATCCATGAACGCCTCCGGAACCATCTGGTGACGGTCGACGCGGGGGAGGCAGGAGAGATCCCCGCTGCGAGCAGTCGCCCGGTTGCGGCTCCCGAAGGCGGCGGCTGAGGGTCACGTCAAACCCGGCCCGGTGGCGGTAGCGTTTCAGTGCGTGCAGGATGCCGTCCTCGAAGGGATCTCGATGCCCCGACGCGTCCGCCTCGACGTCGAACTGGTGCGCCGTGGCCTGGCTCGTTCCCGAGAGCATGCCGGGCTCATGATCGCCGCCGGACGGGTCACCGTCGCCGGAACGGTGGCCATGAAGGCCGCGACGGCAGTGGGCACGGACGCCGCAGTCGTCATTCGAGGCGACGCCAGCCAGCCCGACTACGTCTCGCGTGGAGGGCACAAGCTGGCGGGTGCTCTCGACGCGTTGGCCGCCGAAGGTCTGGCGGTCATGGGGCGGCGCTGTCTCGACGCCGGGGCCTCGACCGGGGGGTTCACCGACGTCCTGCTGCGGAGAGGTGCCGCCTCGGTTGTCGCCGTCGACGTGGGATACGGCCAGTTGGCATGGTCGCTGCGGCAGGAGCAGAAGGTGGTGGTCCTGGAGCGGACCAACGTGCGTGACCTCACCTCGACGCAGGCCGGCGGCCCGGTCGACCTGGTGGTGGGCGACTTGTCGTTCGTGTCACTGCGCACGGTTTTGCCAGCTCTCACGGCGCTCTGCCGCCCTGACGGTGACCTGTTGTTGTTGGTGAAGCCACAGTTCGAGGTGGGTCGCGAGCGGCTGGGCCGTGGTGTGGTGCGTGACCCGCGGCTACGCGCCGCGGCCGTCGTCGACGTGAGTGCCTCGGCCGCCCGGCTGGGCTGGGGCACCCGAGCCGTGACGGCGAGCCCGCTGCCCGGGCCGGCCGGCAACGTCGAGTACTTCGTGTGGCTCCGCCGGGGCGGCACTTCGCTCGACCCGCAGCGTGCTCGCGCGGAGGTCGACGCCGGCCCGACGGGTGAGAGAGTGACGACGTGACCCGGCCGCCATCATCTGAGCCGTCCGACGACCGCCGCCGCGTGCTCGTCGTCGCCCACACCGGGCGAGACGAGGCCAGCAAGGTGGCCGCGGCGTTCTGCGAGCACGTCGAGGCGGCCGGTCTCAGCGTCCGGTTGCTCGCCGACGAGGCGCCCGCGTTGGCCGGTTACGCCGGTTGCCGGGCCGACGTTGTCCCCGACGCCGACACTGCGGCCGAGGGCTGCGAGCTGGTCGTCGTGTTCGGCGGGGACGGCACCATCCTGCGCGGAGCGGAGGTGGCCAGACCCAGCCGCACCCCGCTGCTCGGCGTCAACCTGGGTCACGTCGGGTTCCTGGCCGAGGCAGACGTGGACAACCTCGAGTCGACGGTCGACCGCGTCGTCGGCCGCACCTACACGGTGGAGGAGCGGCTGACCGTCGACGTGAGCGTCGTAGTCGACGGGGAGGTCGCGACCCGCGACTGGGCCCTCAACGAGGCCAGCGTCGAGAAGACGGCCCGTGAGCGAATGCTGGAGGTCGTAGTCGAGGTGGACGACCGGCCGCTGTCCCGGTGGGGCTGCGACGGTGTTGTCTGCGCGACCCCGACCGGGTCGACGGCCTACAACTTCTCCGCCGGCGGGCCGGTCGTCTGGCCGGAGGTCGAGGCCCTGTTGCTGGTTCCGATCAGCGCCCATGCGCTGTTCGCCCGGCCACTGGTGGTCTCACCCGACTCGGTGCTGGCAATCGAGGTCCTGGCCACCGGGAGAGGGGGCGGCGTGCTGTGGTGCGACGGCCGCCGGACGGTGCCATTGCCTCCCGGCGCCCGGGTCGAGGTCCGGCGGGGCACCGACCCAGTGCGTCTCGCCCGGCTGCAACCGGCGCCCTTCACCGACCGCCTGGTCCGCAAGTTCGACCTGCCGGTCAACGGGTGGCGGGGCACTGGCCAGCCGGGCGCACGAGCGGGCCGACAATACTGACGGCGTGTGGGAGGAGATCCGGCTCGAGGCGCTCGGCGTCATCGACGAGGCCACGCTGGAGTTCTGCCCTGGGCTGACGGTCATCACCGGCGAAACAGGCGCCGGCAAGACCATGGTGGTGACCGCACTAGGCCTGTTGCGCGGTGGGCGCGCCGATGCGGGGTTGGTACGGCACGGCTCCGCCCGGACCAGAGTCCAGGCGCGGGTCGACGTCGCCGACGTCCCAGCGGCCGCCGACCTGGCGGACGCGGCAGGTGCCGAGCTCGACGACGGGGTGCTCATCCTCGCCCGCACCGTAACCGCGGATGGCCGTTCGCGCGCGTTCCTCGGGGGTGCGGCCGTCCCCGCCAGCACCATCGCTGCGGTCAGCAGCTCGCTCGTGACCGTGCACGGCCAGTCCGACCAGCACCGGTTGCTGCGCCCCGCAGCGCAACGAGCTGCACTCGACCGGTACGGAGGTGAGCCGGTCTCTCTTGCACTGGCTCGGTACCGGCCGGCGTACGAGAGGCTGCAGGGGATCGACGCGGCACTCGACAACCTGCTCGCATCGGAGCAGGAACGAATGCGCGAGCTGGATGTGCTCCGCTTCGGGTTGAGCGAGGTCTCGGCTGTCGAGCCGTTCGCTGATGAGGACGACCTCCTGCGGGCGGAACACGACCGACTGGCCCACGCCGACGCACTGCGCGAGGCGGCCACCCTGGCGCACGACGGGCTGGCCGGCAACGACTCCGAGCTGCCCGACGCCCACGCCGTCGTGGTGTCGGCGCACCGGTTGCTGGCCGCGCAGCGCGGTCACGACCCCGCTGTTGCCGAGCTCGCCGACCGCGTCGCCGAGGTGGCGGTGCTTCTGGCCGACGTCGCTGCCGATCTGGCCGGCTATGCCACCGGCATCGAGGTCGACCCGAGACGCCTCGCCTGGGTGCAGCAGCGGCGGGCGCAGCTGGCCGCACTGAGCCGCACGTACGGTCCGACGCTCGCCGAGGTGCTGGACTGGGCCAAGAGGTCCGCGCCGAGGCTGTCGGAGCTCGAGGCAGCCGACTCCCGGATCGCGGAGTTGCGCACCGAGCGCGCGCCGGTGCTCGAGGAGCTGCGGTCGGCGTCGGTCCAGCTGAGTGCGGCCCGACGCGGTTGCGCCACCGGGCTTGCGGAGCGGGTCAGGGACGAGGTCAGCTGTTTGGCGATGCCGCACGCCCGGTTCGAGGTCGTCGTACGGGCAGCACCCGGATTGGACCCGGAGAGCCGGCTGGGGCCGGACGGCGCCGACGAGGTGGAGCTGCTGCTCGCCGTCAACCCCGGTGGTCCGACCCGCGCCCTGGCCAAGGCGGCCAGCGGCGGCGAGCTGTCACGCGTCATGCTCGCCTTGGAGGTTGTGCTCGCCGGCACCGGTTCGGTACCCACCCTCGTCTTCGACGAGGTCGACGCCGGCGTCGGCGGCAAGGCCGCGGTCGAGGTGGGACGTCGGCTGGCCCGACTGGCCCGGACCGCCCAGGTGGTTGCCGTCACACACCTGCCCCAGGTGGCAGCGTTCGCGCAGCGGCACTACCGCGTGGTCAAGAGTGACGACGGGTCGGTGACGACCAGTGGCGTTCAGGTGCTCGACACCGACGGTCGGGTGCACGAGATGTCCCGGATGCTGGCCGGCCTGGAGGGTTCGACCACCGCCGAGGCGCACGCCCGTGAGCTGTTGGCGATGGCCACGGCGGAAGGCACGGTCTGAGCGGGCGTGCGGCGTCCGGAAGGTGCAGACGTGCCAACGAGGATGAGTGCGGTGCCCAGGTACCAGCGATGCTGCGTGGCAGGATGACTGTCGATGAGGCTCCCGGTCCTGCGCAAGGCTCCCGTCGCCGATACCTCCGCTGTCGGCGGTGTGGTGCGACTGGACCGGCGGACCAAGAATCTCACCAAGCGGCTACGGCCCGGCGATATCGCGCTGATCGACCACCTCGACATCGACCGAGTCAGCGCTGAGGCGCTGGTCGCACGCCGGGTGTCTGCGGTCGTCAACGTCTCGAAGTCGGTGTCGGGTCGTTACCCCAACCTTGGCCCCGAGATCATCGCGGCGGCGGGCATCCCGCTCGTCGACAATGTGGGCCCCGACGTCTTCGCCACCCTCAACGAGGGAGACGTCGTCCGCATCCAGGACGGCACTATCTTCCGCAAGAACGTCGCGGTCGGGTCCGGCGAGGTGCTCGACGGCGAGCGCGTCCTGGAGCTGATGGCGGCCGCCCGGACCGGGCTGTCCTCTCAGCTGGAAGCGTTCACCGCCAACACCATGGAGTACCTCAGGCGGGAACGCGCGTTGCTGCTGGACGGCGTCGGGGTGCCCGAGATCAGCACGAAGCTGGAGAAGCGACACGCGCTCATCGTGGTGCGGGGGTACGACTACCGCGCCGACCTGAACGCACTGCGCCACTACATCCGCGAGTACCGGCCGATCCTGGTCGGAGTCGACGGCGGCGCCGATGCGCTGAGGGAGGCCGGCCACACCCCGGACATGATCATCGGTGACATGGACTCCGTGTCCGACTCGACGCTGTGCTGTGGTGCCGAGCTCGTCGTCCACGCGTACCGCGACGGCCGGGCGCCGGGCTTGGAGCGGGTGGAGCGGCTCGGACAGAACGCGGTCGTCTTCCCGGCGACGGGGACCAGCGAGGATGTCGCGATGCTGCTCGCGGACTCCAAGGGCGCCAGCCTGATCGTCGCGGTCGGCACCCACGCCACGTTGGTGGAGTTCCTGGACAAGGGTCGCTCGGGCATGGCGAGCACCTTCTTGACCCGGCTTCGGATCGGTCCCAAGCTCGTGGACGCCAAGGGCGTCAGCCGGCTGTACCGCCACCGGATCCGCACCTGGCAGATGTTGATGCTGTTGGCGGCTGGCCTGGTCGCCCTTGCCGTCGCCGTCGCGGCTACCCCCACCGGCCAGGAATGGCTGAGCGTCATCGGCGCCCGATGGAACGACCTCCTCTACTGGGTTCGAGGACTCGACACGTGATCGACTTTCGCTACCACCTCATCTCGATCGTCGCGATCTTCCTGGCCCTTGCTGTCGGCATCGCTTTGGGAGCAGGTCCGCTCAAGGGCGGGCTCGACCAGCAGCTGGTCAATCAGGCGGAGCAAGACCGCGAAGACAAGGTCGCGCTGCGAGCCGAGCTGGACCAGCTGGGGCTCACCGCCGGCTTCCAGGATGACTTCGCGCAGGCCGTGGCACCGGATCTGCTGGACTCCCGGCTCGAAGGACGCACCGTCGCGGTGGTGCTGCTGCCCGGCGCTGATCCGGACATCGCGGCCGATCTCGCCGACGATGCCGCCGAGGCGGGCGGCACCGTCACCGGGACGATCCAGGTGCAGCCGGGGCTGGTGGACCCCCAGAACCGCCAGGTCGCCGAAGGCCTGGCCACGTCGGTGCTCGACGGCGTCAGCGGCGGACCGGACATCGCAGGAGCATCCAGCTACCAGCTCGTCGGCTACAGCCTGGCGCGCGGCTTTCTCAGCACCCGGCCGCAGGGCGCACCGGTCGACGTTGCCGCACAGACAGCTGCCGCGTCCTACCGCGAGGCCGGCTACGTGACGACGGAACGTGACGTACAACGACGGGCCGGGCTCGCGGTCGTGATCACGGCCGAGCCTGAGCAGTTCGAGCCGGGACAAGACGAGCTGGTTACCACGCTGGTCCAGGCGATGGATGCGGCATCGGGCGGTGTCGTTGTCGCTGGTAGCGCCAGCTCGGGGGTCGAGGGCGGCTACGTCCAGGTCATCCGCAGCAGCGACGTGGCGCAGGAGGTCTCCACCGTCGACGTCGCCGACACGGCGGCGGGACGCGTGGCCACGGTGCTGGCGCTGGCCGAGCAGGCCGCAGGCCGAGCCGGCCAGTACGGCAGTGCCGACGCGGCCGACGGTGCCCTGCCCGGTACGGCCGGACCGTGAGCACTCCAGCCGCCGGATGACCGGGCCGCTCCTAGCGCGCGCGGCGGTGGCGGGTGTCTCGGCCGCCGCGACCGCTGGAAGCTACCGGGTTCTGGTGCACCGTCTGGATGAGGACCTCGCACGATGGCGACGGACCAATTACGCCGGCGCCCCCGTGACGCTGTTGGCCGGTCCGGCCGTCGTCGCCGGGCTGGTGGCCGGAACCACCACTTCCGACGGGCTTCCCCTGGGACGCCGACTCGGACTTTCGGCCCTGGTCGCGGGCGTCGGAGCGGTGGGTGCGTACGACGACCTGCACGGACACGCCGAGACGAAAGGGCTGCGCGGGCACCTTCGGGCCCTGAGCACCGCACGGGTGACCACCGGGGTAGTGAAGATCGGGGCCGTCGCCGCCGCCGGTGTGGCCGCTGCAGCGCTGCTCCGACCGCGCGGTGACACCGGAGCCGCTCCACTCCTGCTCGACGGGGCTCTCATCGCCGGCGCAGCCAACCTCGTGAACCTGTTCGACTTGAGACCCGGTCGCGCCCTCAAGGTGGTGCTCGGA
>JACCZI010000002.1 GCA_013696015.1 Nocardioidaceae bacterium | reverse complement strand
AGGCGTCCACCCGGTGTGGACAGCACAAACATGCCGACTGCCTCGGACTACCACGTCAGGGTCAGTTCAGCTATCTGACCGTTACGATACCGGGGTGCCACTGCGCCTCCTGCCCCGCATCTCGCTGTCACCATGGGACCGGGAGATCGCCCGACTGGCCGGACCCGCCTTCGCCGCGCTGATCTCCGAGCCGCTGTTCCTGCTGGCCGACACCGCGATCGTCGGTCATCTCGGCACGGCTCCGCTGGCCGGTGTCGCCATCGCCGCGACGATCCTGCAGACCCTGGTCGGGCTGGCCATCTTCCTGGCGTACGGGACCACGGCCTCGGTCGCCCGGCACCTGGGAGCAGACGACCTGCGCGGCGCCATGGCGACCGGACTGAGCGGTATCTGGCTAGCGGTGCTGCTCGGCGGCCTCGCAGCGGTGGTCACCGGGTTGGGCGCGCCGGTCGCGGTCGGGTGGTTCGCCGCCAGCCCGCAGGTGGACGCCCAAGCAGTGAGCTACCTGCGTCTCGCGGCTCCCGGCCTGCCGGCGATGCTCGTCGTCCTCGCCGCCACGGGCATCCTGCGGGGCCTTCAGGACACTCGGACCACGCTGGTCGTGGCGGTCGCTGCCAACGTCGTCAATGTGGCACTCAACGTCGTGCTCGTCTACGGGCTCGATCTCGGGGTGGCCGGGTCTGCACTGGGCACCACGCTGGCGCAGATCGGCGCCGCCGTCGCGCTCGTCACCGTGGTGGTGCGGGGCTCGGGCGCGCACGGTGCCCGGCTGCGGCCGCGCTGGCGCGGCATCGTGACCGTGGCTACCACCGGGCTGCCGCTGATCATGCGCACGCTGACGCTGCGAGCGGCATTGCTCGTCGCCACCTACGTCGCCACCACGATGTCGGACGCGTCGATCGCGGCACATCAGATCACGTTAACGGTGGTGACGACGCTCGCGTTCGCCCTGGATGCGGTCGCGATAGCTGCCCAGGCGATGACCGGTCGCTACCTGGGTGCCGGTGATGTCGTCAGGGTCCGCCAGGTGACGCGGCGCATGCTGGGCTGGGGGGTGTGGTCCGGCTCGCTGGCAGCCCTCGGCCTGCTGGCGGCGGCGCCCTGGTTGACCGCGGCGTTCACCGGCGACGACACGGTGCAGGGGCTCTCGGTGCCCGCGCTCGTGGTCGCCGCCCTAGTGCAGCCCGTGTCCGGGGTCGTGTTCGTGCTCGACGGTGTGCTCATCGGCGCCGGTGACGGCGCCTACCTCGCGTGGGCGGGGCTCGTCACGTTGCTCGCCTACCTTCCCCTGGCGCTGCTGGTGCTGGTCAGCGGCGCCGGGCTGGGCTGGCTCTGGGGCGCGTACGCGGGTTTCATCATCGCTCGCGCGGTCACCCTCGTCCGTCGGGAACGCGGCTCGGACTGGCTGGTCACCGGCATCCGCGGCGCGACTCCGTGACCTCGCAGACTCAGGCCGGGACGACGTTGAGGGTCAGGCTCGCCGCCACCTCCGGATGCACCCGCACCGCCACCGCATGGTTTCCGGTGGTCTTGATCGCCGCACCGATCTCGATCCGCCTTTTGTCGATGTCGGGGCCGCCTCCGGACTTGACCGCAGCGACGATGTCGTTGACGGTGACGGCTCCGAACAGCCGGCCACCGGCGCCGGCGCGCACTTTGAGGGCCACCGGTGCCGCTTCGAGCTGGCGCTTGATCTCCTCGGCGTGGCTCAGGTCGCGCACGTCGCGCACCTCGCGGGCCTTCTTGATCGAGTCGATCTGCTTGGCGGCGCCTCGGGTCCAGGAGATCGCGAGCCCGCGCGGCATCAAAAAGTTGCGGCCGTAGCCGTCCTTGACCTCCACGACGTCGCCGGGCGCCCCCAGGCTGGCCACCTCATGGGTGAGGATGAGCTTCATCTCGATCGGCCTCCTCAGCGGGTGGTGGACGTGTAGGGCAGCAACGCCATCTCTCGGGCGTTCTTGATCGCGGTGGCGATCTGCCGCTGCTCCTGCACGGAGACACCGGTGACCCGACGGGCGCGAATCTTGCCGCGGTCGGAGATGAACTTGCGCAGCAGCGCGGTGTCCTTGTAGTCGACGTAGGTGATCTTGGACGCCTTAAGCGGGTTCGCCTTCTTCTTCGGCTTGCGGATCACTGGCTTGGCCATTGTGGTGCTCCCTTCGAAGCCCGGCATTGCCGGAATGGTCGGAGGATCAGGATGAGCAGGAGGTCGTCAGAACGGTGGCTCCTCCATGGTGCCACCGCCCGAGGCCCAGGGGTCCCCGCCGGTGGTGGCGGCGGCGCCGCCGGAGGAGGAGCCGGCCGGTGTCGCCCACGGGTCGTCGCCGCCCGGGCGGGACCCACCGCCACCACCGGAGTAGCTGCCCTGACCACCGGTTCCGGAACGGCTGATCTTGGTGACCTTGGCGGTGGCGCTACGCAGGCTCGGCCCGACCTCGTCGACGTCTATCTCGAACACCGTGCGCTTCTCACCTTCGCGGGTCTCGTACGACCGGGACTTCAACCGGCCTTGCACGATCACGCGAGCCCCCTTCTGCAGCGACTCAGCGACGTTCTCCGCCGCCTGGCGCCACACTGCGCAGCCCAGCCACAGCGTCTCGCCGTCCTTCCACTCGTTGTTCTGGCGATCGAAGGTGCGTGGCGTCGAGGCGATGCGGAAGTTGGCGACCGCAGCCCCGGACGGGGTGAATCGCAGCTCAGGATCGTCGACGAGGTTGCCGATGACGGTGATGACGGTGTCGCCTGCCATGGCGTTCTCCCGGGGTGGTGGTGGTCGTACTGTCTGGTGTGGAGTCAGTCAAGCGCAGCGCACCGACACTGACGAGCCGTCATCCACAGGCGGTGCGGAAAGCTCAGTGCAGGTCGGGGCGAAGCACCTTGGTGCGCAGCACCGACTCGTTCAGCGAGAGCTGCCGGTCCAGCTCCTTCACCGTGGCGGGCTCGGCATCGAGCTCGATGACGGCATAGATCCCCTCTGACCTCTTCTGGATCTCGTACGCCATCCGGCGGCGGCCCCAGATGTCGACGCTCTCGACGCTGCCACCGTCTTGCCGGACGACGTTGAGGTACTGGTCGAGCGAGGGGGCGACGGTGCGCTCCTCGAGATCGGGGTCGAGGATGACCATGACTTCGTAGCGACGCACAGTCGCCACCTCCTGTGGACTTAGGCGGTCACGGTCTCTCCGTGACAGGAGGGCAGCTGCCCGGCGGGTCCCGGGCGACCGCAGAAGTCTAGCCGAGCTGGCCAGGCAGCGGCCAATCGCTGGCCGGACCGCCGGACCGACTCCGGACGTTGAGCTTGACCCGTTTGCAACTGTTGGCGGCGTGTCGGGCACACTCGTCAGGATCAGCGAAGGATGGATGGGAGGGGTGTGCCATCGACCGCTACCAGTACCTGCTGCTGATGGCGGGGTGCGTCGTGGTCACGCTGCCGCTGGAGCTGGTGCTCGGCGCCCGGGTCTATCGCCGGCCGCGCCGACTCGCGTTCACGGTGCTGCCGGTGCTCGTGGTGTTCGCGGTCTGGGATGTCGTCGGCATCGCGCGCCGGCACTGGACCTACAGCGACCGCTTCACCACCGGCTGGCTGCTGCCGTTCCACGTACCCGTCGAAGAGGTCGCGTTCTTCGTCGTGATCCCGATCTGTGCCCTGTTGACCTACGAGACGGTCGGCCGGATGCTGGCGCGGCCCCGGCGCCGATGATGCTCGTGCGGAGCCGGCGCTGATGCCCGAGTACACGCTGATCGCCGCCCTCGCAGTGGTCGCGGTCGTCGCGCTGGAGCTGGCCTTCTTGCACACGGGAGTGTTCCGCAGCGCGCGTTACTGGATCGCAATCGGCATCGTGGCCGCCTTCCAGGTCCCGGTCGACGGCTGGCTGACCAAGCTCAGCGACCCGATCGTCAGCTACGACGAGAGCCAGACGGTGGGGCTGCGCGTCCCCTGGGACATCCCGATCGAGGACTTCGGCTTCGGCTTCGCCCTGGTGACGCTCACGATCCTGCTGTGGGAGCGACGCCCCCAGGAGGCGCCGGCATGAGCGGCGGGATCCGGCCCGAGCTGGCCCGAGTCCCTGGCGACTTCGATGCGATCGCGCCGACGTACGACCTCATGCTGGCACTCAGCCCCGGCTACCACAGGCACCTGCGTCGCTCGGTCGAGCGACTGCGGCTGTCGCCCCCCGAGAACCGGCCGCTGCGGCTGCTCGACCTCGGTTGCGGCACCGGCGCCAGCACCCGAGCGTTGCTGCGCGTCCACCCGGCGGCCGAGGTCGTCGCCGCGGACGCCTCGGCGGGCATGCTGAGCGCGGCGCTCGCCAAGCCCTGGCCCGGCGGGGTCCGCTTCGTGCACACCAGAGCCGAGCAGCTGAGCGA
>JACCZI010000303.1 GCA_013696015.1 Nocardioidaceae bacterium | reverse complement strand
CACCTGCTACGGCGGTTTCAGCAACGGCCATCGCGACGTTCGCGTCGTCAAGTGGCGCCTCAACGCCAAGCACACCGATGCAGACCGGGTGAAGGTGCTGGTCAAGAACCTGCCGGCGACCTCCGGTCGCCACGGCGGCTGCCGGCTGCGCTTCGGCGGGGACAGCGACTTCTACATCGGCACCGGTGATGCCACGACCGGCACCAGCCCGCAGAACTTGACGTCGGGTGGCGGCAAGGTGCTGCGGATCGACCCCAAGACCGGACGCGGGCTGCAGCCCAACCCGTTCTACGACTCCAGCAACCCGATGAAGCGGCGCGTCTACACGTACGGGCACCGCAACGTGCAAGGCCTGGCGCTGCGCAACGACGGCATCATGTGGTCGGTCGAGCACGGGACGTACCGCGACGACGAGGTCAACGTGCTGCGCAACGGGGGCAACTACGGCTGGAACCCGGTGCCCGGCTACAACGAGTCGAAGCCGATGACCGACCACTCGCTGCCGGGCAAGCAGATCGGCGCCCGCTGGAGCTCGGGCTCCCCGACCATCGCTCCATCCGGCGCGGTGTGGTTGACGGGCAAACAGTGGGGCGTGTGGCGGGGCTGCCTCGCGGTGGCGACCCTCGCCGACTCCTCGTTGCGCATCATGAAGTTCAGCCGGGGCGGTGCCTTCCAGCGGATGTGGACTCCGGCCGCGTTGGACGGCGACTTCGGCCGCTTGCGCAGTGTCGTCATGGGCCCGAACAACGCGCTGTACGTCACCACGTCCAACGGTGGTGGCGGCGCCGGCGGCGACCGCATCCTGCGCGTGACAGCCTCGTAGCGAGCCGATGCGCTTCGACGAACGAGTCGTGCTGGTCACCGGGGCCGCCCGCGGCATCGGTGCTGCCACCGCCCGGCGGTTCGCCAGCGAGGGGGCGCGTGTCGCCGTGCTCGACCTCGACCAGGCCGACGCCGAGCGAGCTGCGGAGTCCCTGGACGCGCCGGCCGCGATCGGCGTCGGCTGTGACGTCTCCGACGGGGAGGCGGTCGCGGTGGCTGTTCGCCGCGTGGTCGACGAGCTCGGCGGGCTGCAGGTGCTGGTCAACAACGCCGGCGTCACGCGTGACAACCTGCTGCACAAGATGTCGGAGTCCGACTGGGACACGGTCATCAACGTGCATCTGCGGGGGGCCTTCTTAATGTGCAAGGCCGCCCAGCAGGTCTTCGTGCCCCAGAAGTACGGCCGGATCGTCAACCTCTCGAGCGTCTCTGCGCTCGGGAACCGCGGTCAGGCCAACTACTCCGCCGCCAAGATGGGCATCCAGGGCCTCACCAGGACGCTCGCGATCGAGCTGGGACCGTACGGCGTCAACGTCAACGCGGTCGCACCCGGCTTCATCGTCACCGACATGACCGACGAGACCGCCCGTCGGGTCGGCGTCACTCCCGAGGAGTTCCGCGCGGGGATCGCTGACGTCACACCGATCCGCCGCGTCGGCCAGCCAGACGACATCGCCGCTGCGGTGGCATTCCTCTGCAGCGACGAGGCCAGCTTCATCACCGGGCAGACCTTGTACGTAGACGGCGGACGCCGGCTCTGACGCCTGCCCCGACGATCCGCGGGTTCTGGCCCGACGATCCGCGCTGATGGTAGGGCGAAGACTCACGGATGGTAGGGCGAAAACTCACGGATGATGCCAGACGCGTCCTGCCAGAGGGTACAAGTCCGGGCGCGGAAAGTGACGTCGAGGTGACTCTTGTCACGGCAGCCCCACCCGGTGCATGGCGGCTGGATTCGGGCGGCGAAATGTGTTTACGTCGCTGTCCACAACTGCACAGCCGTGGCCGGACCGACGCCTAATCCTGCCCCGACTCACGGCCCATTCCCCACAGCTCTCTGGCAGGAGCGGGAGACCCACCCGGCGGACGTCGGTCCTACGACCGACCCGCTAGCACGGCTCCCCGTGCTCGGGGTGAAGTCGCGTCCGCGCGACAGGGCACCTTCTGGCCCTAACCCGACAGCTCATCTCGCAGGCGTGAGAAGGAAACGACACCATGCTCGCGAGCCATCGCTGGCTGCGCCGTTGCGCGCTGGCCTGCACCTCTTTCGTGTCCATGACCACCCTGCTGCTCGTCCCCGGCGCCACCGTCGGCAGCGCTGACGCCGCCGAACGGGTGCGCGAACGCAAGATCGACCGTGCGCTGACGGTTGCCCGCCGCCAGATCGGCGACCCCTACAGCTACGGCGCGGCCGGACCAGGCGCCTTCGACTGCTCCGGGTTGACGATGTTCGCCTACGGTAAGGCCGGCATCAACCTGCCGCGGTCCTCCGCCGCCCAGGCGAGCGCTGTTAGACGCATCCCTCGCCAGCACATGCACAAGGGTGACCTGATGTTTTTCTACGACGGCGGCGGCGTCTACCACCTCGGCATCTTCACCGGCTGGGACAACGGGCGACGCGTCATCCTGCACTCCTCGACCCCGGGCCGCCCGGTGCAGACGGATCGGGTCTGGACCAGCAGCTGGTACGCCGGGACTCTGCGCCACCGGCGCTGACCGTCACCCGGTCACGCAGAGGGATCTCGACGACACGCAGGGTCGCCGCCACAGCGCGACGCGGGCCCTGCGGCACACTGGTGGGATGTCCAAATCCCACTGGATCGGTGGACTTCGCGGCGCCGCACCGACGGTCGCGGTTGCCACGTTGCTGCTGCTGACGACGGCGTGCGGCGGCGGGAACGACGCCACCGCCGCCGACGCGGACGGCGCGACCGACGAGCAACTCCGCGGCGCCGGTACCCTCACCCAGATCTCGCCGTTGACGGGAGAGCGGACCGAGAACGGGCTCCCTCAGCGCCCGGTGCTCGCGGTCAAGATCGACAACACCGCATCGTCGAGCCCGCAGCTCGGCCTGGACAGCGCCGACCTGGTCGCCGAAGAGCTGGTCGAGGGCGGCCTGACCCGGCTCGCGGCGTTCTTCTACTCCGAGGTGCCGGGCGAGGTAGGCCCGGTGCGCTCGATGCGGGCAAGCGACATCGGCATCCTCAAACCCGCCGAGGCGACCCTGGTCGCATCCGGGGGAGCCCCTCCGACGGTGCGCCGTCTCGCCGGGGCAGACGTCGCGACGATCACCGAGGACACGCGCGGCGCGATCGGGTACACCCGCGACGACAGCCGGGTCTCGCCGTACAACCTGATGATGCGCCTCGATGACCTGGCCGAGACGCTCGAAGGCGCCGCTACCGGGGGAGTTCCTGCGCCGTACCTGCCGTTCGGGCCCGCTGACGACTTCGGCAGCGGCCAGCCCGCTGCATCGATCGCGGCGACCTTTTCGCCCGGACAGACGACGCGCTGGTCCTACCAGAAGGGCGTCGGGTACGTGCGCCCGGACGGCTTCGCCGAACAGGGGCACGACTTCGAGGCCGACAACGTCCTGGTGCTGCGCGTCGAGGTCGTGTCCGCCGGGTACCGCGACCCGGCTGGCAACCCGGTCCCCGAGACGGTCTTCGAGGGCAGCGGGAACGCGATGCTGTTCCACGCCGGGCAGCTGGTCACCGGCACCTGGCACAAGGACGCGCTCGGATCCGGTGTGCGGCTCGAGAGCCGGAACGGTGAACCGCTGACGGTGCCGGCCGGCCGGACATGGATTGAACTGGTGCCGGTCAAGGGCGGCATGGTGACGTACCAGAAGTAGGCGCCTATCACTGCAGCACTACTGCTGTGGGTGACACCATGGACCCATGCCCGACCATCCGAGCGAGACGTCGTCGTACACAGGCAAGCTGCTGGTCGCGGCACCGGCGATGGCCGACCCGAACTTCCACCGTTGCGTGGTGCTCGTGCTCGACCACGACTCGACCGGGACCCTCGGCGTCATCCTCAATCGCGCGCTCGACCTGCCGGTGGCAGACGTACTGCCCGACTGGACCGGCGACGTCAGCACCCCGGAGACGGTCTTCGGTGGTGGACCGGTCGCACCCGACTCGGCCCTCGCCGTCGGCGTGCTCGCCGTCCAGGCGGACGAGGCCCCGCTCGGGTGGCGGGAGATGCACGGCCGGGTCGGCCTCGTCGATCTCGACACCCCCGCAGAGGTGCTGGCAGGTGCGCTGATGGGTATGCGCGTGTTCGCCGGGTACGCGGGGTGGCAGTCAGGCCAGCTCGAGGCCGAGGTAGCCGAAGGGGCCTGGCTGGTGCTCGACGCCCTGGTCGAGGACGTGGTCACCGGGACACCGGAGCTGTTGTGGACCAACGTGCTGCGCCGCCAGGTCGGAGATCTCAGGCTGCTGGCCACCTGCCCGATCGACCCGGCCCTGAACTGACGGCTGCGCCTTAGACTTCAGACCATGAACATCTCGATGAGCCCGGGCGCCCAGACGGTCGAGGACGCGCGGACCCGCCCGGTCACCGACGACGGTGACCATGAGCGCCTCTCGCATTACGTCGCCAAGGACAAGCTGACGGCTGCGCTCGTCGAGGGAACCCCGGTCGTCGCCCTGTGCGGCAAGGTGTGGGTGCCGACTCGCGACCCGCAGCGCTTTCCGGTCTGCCCCGAATGCAAGGAGATCTGGGGCGGGTTGCGACGCGACGACAGCGACGGCAGCGACGGCGACGACAGCTGATCGCCGCGCAGCCGTACGCACATCAGCTCGGCCCCACCATCAGCAGCCGACGGGTCCACCAGGAGCAGGAGGCACACCATGCAGCACCCGGTCCGAGCCAGGATGCGGAGCCTCGCCGCGTCGAGCATCGCGTGCGCGACCGTGCTCACCGGGTGGCTGAGTGCCGAAAGTGCGGAGGCACTGACACCGGACGAACGGACCGCCGGGGCCAGCGCCTGCGTGCACCCGGCGGGATGGGAGGCCGTCCGCAGCACCGGCGAGGCACGTGATCACACGCTGACCGCAGTGCAGGTGCGGCGCTTGGAGCGCCGGCTCGGCGACCGGCTCGCCGCGTTGCGGGACCTGCCCGCGGCGGCTCCGGCGGACCCCGAGGTCATCCGGGTGCCGGTGGTCGCGCACGTGCTGGCTCCCGACGCCGACACCGTCCCCATCCGCCGGGCGGGGCTGACGCGGCAGGTCGACATCCTCAACCGCGCGTTCGCCGGTCGACAGCTTGACGCCACGACGCAGACGCCGTTCCGGTTCCGGTTGCGCGACAGCGACCTGACGATCAACCGGTCCTGGTACCGCTCCGACTACGGCACGCAGGCGGAGAAGAACATGAAGCGGGCGCTGCACGTCGGTGGCCCCGAGACGCTGAACCTCTACTTCGTCTCGCCACCAGGCGCCCCAGCCACGCTCGGATGGGCGACCTTCCCGCAGTCAACGCTCCGACACGAACGGCTCGACGGCGTCGCCGTCAACGTCGAGACGGTCCCGGGTGGTGCGGCCACCGGGTACAACCTCGGAGACACCGCGGTCCACGAGGTCGGGCACTGGCTCGGCCTCTACCACACGTTCCAGGGCGGGTGCAGTCGGCTCAACGACCGGGTGACCGACACTCCCGAGGAGGCCTTGCCGCAGTACGCGTGTGACCGTGGCGCCGATAGCTGCACGGCACCGGGTCTCGATCCCATCCACAACTTCATGGACTACTCGTTCGACCGCTGCATGCGCACCTTCTCGGATGGCCAGAACGATCGGATGGGCCTGAGCTGGCTCGCCTATCGGGGCTGACCGCGGTCGTCGGCGACCGACCGCAGCAGCGGCACCGTGCGGTGCGCGATCTGGGTGGCCAAAGCGATGACCGTCGCGGTGCGTTCGATGCCCTCGGCCGACACGACGGCGTCGATCACCCGTTGCAGGTCGGCGTTGGACCGCGCCACGCAGCGACACCACAGGTCGCCGGCACCGGTGATCGTGAACGCCTCGAGCACCTCGGGGATCATCGCTAGCTGCGCCGACACCACGTCGTGTCCCACGCCCTGCCGGATCTCGAGCGTCAAGAACGCGGTCACCGGGTAGCCGATCGCAGCCGGGTCGACCTCGGGACCCCAGCCCCGGATCACTCCGGAGGCTGCCAGACGGTCGAGTCGCGCCTGCACGGTGCCGCGCGCCACCCCGAGCCGGCGCGACGCCTCCAGGACGCCGATCCGCGGCCGCTCGGTGAACAGCTGCATGATCGCCGAGTCGAGCGGATCCACCGGCCTGCTCATGTTGCCTCCGGACTGTCCAACCTGACCGCTGTGCCTCCAACGTACGGCCCTACGCTGGTCGATCTGTACAGCCATGGTGCCATCGATTGCACAGAGTGTCCTGTGCGGGGCATGCTCAGGGTAGAACACCGACTGAGGGAGCCACATGCCGGAGACGCTCACACCGCACGAGCAGCAGGCGGACCTCACCCTGGATCAGCTCAAGCAGCTGGTCGGGCTGGTCGAGTACGACGCCGCCAAGGATGTGTTCCCGGTCACCGCGATGGACGCGATCGTCTTCGTCGTCGGCAACGCCACCTCGACGGCGCACCTGTACCAGCTCGCCTTCGGCATGGACCTGGTGGCCTACGCCGGTCCGGAGACCGGGTCGCGGGACCGCAAGGCGTACGTGCTGCGCTCAGGATCGGCTCGCTTTGTCTTTCTCGGAGCCGCCCGGCCGGACAGCCCCCTGATCGACCACCAGCACCAGCACGGCGACGGCGTGATCGACCTCGCGCTCGAGGTGCCCGACGTCGACAAGTGCATCGCGCACGCGCGGGCGCAGGGCGCTACGGTGCTCATGGAGCCGCACGACGACTCCGACGAGCACGGGACTGTACGCACGGCGGCCATCGCGGCGTACGGCGAGACCCGGCACACGCTCGTCGACCGGAGCCGCTACGACGGGCCGTACCTGCCGGGCTTCGTCGCCGCCGCGACCACCGTGACTCGACCGGATGGGCACCCGAAGCGGCTGTTCCAGGCCATCGACCACTGCGTCGGCAATGTCGAGCTCGGCCGCATGGACGAGTGGGTCGACTTCTACAACCGGGTGATGGGCTTTGTGAACATGGCGGAGTTCGTCGGTGACGACATCGCGACCGACTACTCGGCGCTGATGAGCAAGGTCGTGGCCAACGGCAACCACCGGGTGAAGTTCCCGTTGAACGAGCCTGCGCTCGGCAAGCGCAAGTCGCAGATCGACGAGTACCTCGAGTTCTACGGTGGCGCCGGCTGCCAGCACATCGCGCTGGCGACCGGCGACCTGCTGCGCACGGTCGACATCCTGCGGGCCAACGGCGTGACCTTCCTCGCCACACCCGACTCGTACTACGACGACCCCGAGCTGCGGGCCCGGATCGGGGAGGTCCGGGTGCCGGTCGAGGAGCTGAAGGCGCGCGGGATCCTGGTGGATCGCGACGAGGACGGCTATCTGCTGCAGATCTTCACGCAGCCGATCGGCGACCGTCCCACGGTGTTCTACGAGTTCATCGAGCGGCACGGGTCGCTCGGCTTCGGCAAGGGCAACTTCAAGGCGCTGTTCGAGGCGATCGAGCGGGAGCAGGAGCGCCGCGGCAACCTCTAGCCGGTCCCGCACGTCTTCCTGGATCGGTTCGGCAGTGCTGACCCGCCACCATGGGTAGGGTTCGAGACCGACCACCATCGTTCAGGGGTATCCAATGCCGTTCGCCCGCTCCGCCGGCGTTGCGCTGGCCGCCGTTGGCATGACCGCGACCGCCCTGGTTGCCGGGGCGACGCAGGTCGGCGACACCACGGGCGCACCCGGTGCCGGTGACCCGTACTTCCCGCGCTACGGCAACGGCGGCTACGACGTTCGCCACTACGACATCTTCGTCGACTACGACCCGACAACCGAGCGCCTCCACGGCGACACGCGGCTCACGGCCCGGGCGGAGCAGCGGCTGACGCGGTTCAACCTCGACCTGCAGATCGCGGCGAAGGCGGTGCGAGTCGACGGCGAGCCGGCGACGTGGGACCAACACGGCCGCGAGCTCGTGGTGACCCCCGCGGCACCGCTGCCGAAGGGCAAGACCTTCCACGTGCGGGTGCGCTACGCCGGGAAGCCCGGTGAGATCAACTCCGGCGGCCTCGGTGGCTGGTTCGAGACGCCTGACGGCGCCGTGCTGGCCGGCGAGCCGGAGGCCGCCACACTGTGGTTCCCGAGCAACGACCACCCGAGCGACAAGGCCTCCTTCGACATCGACGTCCGTACCGCCGACGAAACCGACGTCGTGAGCAACGGCCGGCTGACCGGCCGGCGCCCGGTCGGTGACGAGGTGATGTGGCACTGGCGGATGTCGTCACCCATGGCCACCTACCTGGCGTACGTCGCCTTCGGTGACTTCAGCTTCGAGCGGGGACGTACGGCGGGCGGAGTGCCGTACCTCTATGCGATCTCCGACCACCTGGGGAAGCGGCGCACATCCGCGGTCAAGAGCCTGCGCAAGAGCGCCGACATCGTGGACATGTTCTCGCGCCACTTCGGCCCGTACCCGTTCGACATCACCGGTGGGACGCTGGCCAACGTCGACTTCGGGTTCGCGCTCGAGAACCAGACCCGCCCCATCTACTCCGAGGTCTTCTTCGGTGGCAGCGCCGCGAACACCAGCGTCATCGCGCACGAGCTGGCTCACCAGTGGTTCGGCGACTCCGTGTCGGTGCAGCGCTGGCGGCACATCTGGCTGAACGAGGGCTTCGCGACCTGGTCGGACTGGTTCTACCATGCTCGACGTGACGGCCCGTCGACCGACGAGTCCTTCGCGGACTCCTACGACTGGCTCCGGACTCAGCGGACCTTCTGGCGCCTCGAGATCGGGAATCCGGGCAAGCGGCAGCTGTTCGACCTCGCGGTCTATTACCGCGGCGCGATGGCGCTGGAAGCGGTTCGCAACGTTGTCGGCAACGACGACTTCCTGCGGCTGATGCGCGGCTGGGTTCGTTCGCGGGGCGACGGCAACGGCAGCATCGCCGGCTTCCAGCGCTTGGGCGAGGAGGTGTCGGGCCGCTCGCTGGACCATGTGTTCGACGTCTGGCTCTACAGCTCCCATCGACCGCGCCCCACCAAGGCCAACGGCTTCCCCGCCTCGATGCTCTGAGGTTCTTCCGGGAGACCGCTGTGACGAGGCGGCGGCACAGCTGCGCAACGAGTCCTGGCCGCGCCTCCATGACGTCATAGCCCAGCGAGGTCCGCCACCGGGCGGCGTAGCGTAGCGGGCATGGCCAGCTCAGTGCTCGACGCACTCACGGCTGCGCTGCCGGTGGACCGTGTGATCACCGACCCCGACCGGCTGGCGTCGTACCGCTTCGACCGGGCGGCCTTCTGCCCGGCCGGTCATCCGATCGCCGTCGTACGCCCGACTCGGACCACCGAGGTCGCCGCCACGCTTCGCATCGCGTCGGAGCACCGGGTGCCGGTGGTGCCGCAGGGTGCCCGCAGCGGCTTGTCGGGAGCCGCCAACGCGATCGACGAGGGCATCGTGCTCAGCCTGGAGCGCATGGACCGGGTGCTCCACGTGGACGTGGCGAACCGCTTCGTCGTGACGCAGCCGGGAGTGATGAATGCGGCGCTGTCGCAGGTGGTTGCCGAGCACGGGCTGTTCTACCCGCCGGACCCGAGCAGCTGGGAGTTCTGCTCGATCGGTGGCAACCTCGCGACCGACTCCGGAGGTCTGTGCTGCGTGAAGTACGGCGTCACCTCCGACTACGTCCTGGGGCTGGAGGTGGTCCTGGCCGGCGGTGAGGTGCTGCGTACGGGCCGGCGGACGGTGAAGGGCGTGGCCGGCTACGACCTCGTACGGTTGTTCGTCGGTTCCGAGGGCACACTCGGCGTCATTACCGAGGCGACCCTGCGGTTGCGCTCGGCCGCCGAGCGGCCGATGACGGTGGCCGCGACGTATCCCGATGCGACGACGGCGGGCGCCGGGATCGCCGCGGTGCTGAACGGCGGGGTCGTGCCCAGCCTGCTCGAGTACATGGACCGCGCCAGCCTGCGCGCTGTCGACGCAGCGTTCCGGATGGACTTCTCGCCCGACGTGGGTGCGCTGGTGATCGCGCAGTCGGATGCCGGGGACGTCGTCGGGAAGGCCGAGATCGAGCTGGTCGCGCAGCAGCTGGAGGGCTGCGGAGCGCTTGACGTGGTTCTCGCGGCCGACCCGACCGAGGGCGAGCTGCTGTTGGCGGCCCGACGCCAGGCGCTTCCCGCTTTCGAGCGATTGGGCACCACGCTGGTCGACGATGTGTGCGTGCCCCGCGACCGGATGGTGGACCTGGTGACCGGGATCGAGCGGCTTGCCGAACGTGCCGAGCTCACCGTCGGCGTCGTCGGGCACGCAGGGGACGGGAATTTTCACCCCAACGTGGTGTTCGATGCCGCCGATCCCGATCAGGTGGCACGAGCCCGGCAGGTCTTTGACGACATCATGGTGCTAGGTCTGGAACTCGGTGGGACGATCACCGGCGAGCATGGTGTGGGAATGCTCAAGCGGGACCTGCTGGCCTCCGAGATCGGGTCGCTGGGGCTGCGCGTGCACCGTGACCTGAAACGGGCCCTCGACCCGCTCGGCATCCTCAACCCCGGCAAGGTCTTCACCCCCTGACAGCGACTGCCCCGGACGATCCGCGGGTTCTGGCCCGACCATCCGCGGGTTCTGGCCGGACGATCCGCGCGGATGGTAGGGCGAAAACTCACGGATGATCGGGTCGAAACTCACGGATCGTCGGCGGGGAGAATGCGGCCGGTCACCTGGCCGAGCCTGAGGCGGCCGCCGCGGGCGCCGGGGGCGGTGGCGGACAGGGTGACCTCGTCGCCGTCCTCGAGGAACGTGCGGGTGCTGCCGTCGTCGAGCCGGATCGGGTCGCGTCCTCCCCAAGACAGCTCGAGCAGCGAGCCCCGCTGACCGAGCTCGGCCCCGCTGATCGTGCCGGAGGCGAACAGGTCGCCGGTGCGCAGGCTCGCACCGTTCACCGTCAGGTGCGCCAGCATCTGTGCTGGCGACCAGTACATCGAGCGGTACGGCGGGCGCGAGACGACGCTGCCGTTGCATCGCACGGCCACGTCGATGTCGAGGCCCGCCGGCTCGGCCACCTGTAGGTACGGCAGCGGCTCCGGCGACTGCCCCGGCAGCGGCGCCCACGCCGTTGACAATGCGGCCAGCGGCGTGACCCACGGTGAGATCGATGTGGCGAACGACTTGCCGAGGAAGGGTCCCAGTGGAACGTACTCCCAGGCCTGGATGTCTCGCGCCGACCAGTCGTTGAGCAGCGTCACCCCGAAGACGTGATCGGAGAAGTCGGCCACCGGGACGGCGACACCCAGCCGTGACGGCGTGCCGACGACGAAGCCGAGCTCGGCCTCGAAGTCGAGCCGCCGGGACGGACCGTACGTCGGTGCGGCGTCGGAGGGCGCCTTGCGCTGCCCGCACGGGCGCCGGATCGGCGTGCCGGACGAAACGACGGTGCCGGCCCGACCGTGGTAACCGACCGGCAGGTACCGCCAGTTCGGGAGCAGCGGCTCGGAGTCGGGCCGGAACATCAGCCCCACGTTGGTCGCGTGCTCGAGGGAACAGTAGAAGTCGACGTAGTCGGCGACCGGAAACGGCAGCAGCAGCCGCACCTCCGAGAGCGGCAGCAGGTGCGGCTCCACCGCCGTGCGCTCGCTGGGGTCGTACAACAGAGCCGTCAGCCAGTCGCGCACCGACGACCACGCCGAGCGTCCGGCCGCCATCAGCGGCTCGAGGGTCGGCGCGGCGAAGGTGTCGGTCTCGGGCACCATGTCACTGGCACCGACCGGTGCGAGATCCAAGACGAAGTCGCCGATGCGCACCCCGACACGCGGGTCGTCGTCGTGATGGGCGAATACGCCGTAGGGCAGGTGGTCGACGTCGTGCCCGCTGCCGGCCGCGCCGGGAACCCAGCTGCTGTGCCCGGTCACCGGGCGTCTCGCGCCGGTACGGTTGCGCCGCTGGATCCCTGCGCAGCCAGCAGTCCGAGCTCGACCAGGTCGGTGACTGGTTCGTCGATGCTGCAGGAACCGAATGACGTGAACCACCGGCGCAACCGCGCGGAGGTGTCGGTGTCCATGTCCGAGCAGGCGGACGCGATGGCACTCTCGTTGCGTTCGGCGAGCACGCGCACAGCGTCGTCGTCGGAGGCGCCGTCGAGCAGGGCCAGGATGGCCAGGGCGACGTTGAGGAACCCATGCTGCTCGAAGCCGGTGTCGGGCGCGGTGTTGCGTACGGCGTGGTGCAGGCCAGCCGTGCACTTGATCGCGACCTCGCGGTCGAGGGCGGTGCTCAGGGCGCCGGCCAGCTCTACCGGGTCGGGATGCGCCGAGGCGGTCCCGCCGCCAGTGCGCAGCTTCAGCCGGTGTCCGGACTCCGCGACCACGTCAGCCGCCTGCTGCCAGGAGGTGCGGCTGTGGTCGCGGGGCAGCTCGATGTACGCCGCAGCCTCGTCAGGCAGCGAACCGGCGGTGACCACCGCGACCCGGCGGGCGTTACGGGCCAGGTCGTCCTCGTCACGCAAGGCGATCTCGACAGCGCGCAGCCGCAGCCGGGCGTCTCGCGACACCCATGTCAGCGCTGCCTCGAGGGCACCGGCGCCTCCGGTGACGACGAGCGAGATCACCAACGGCCCCTGCTCCTGCGATCCGTCCTCGGCTTCGAGCAGTCGGGACAGGTCACCCATCCGTGCGTCACTGACCAGGAAGGGCCCGACAACCGACCCGTACCACGCACCCGTGTGCTTGCGGTGTGCGAGCACGGCCTGAGGTAACGGCGCGTTGCCTGGCGGGAAGATCGCTGCGTTGTCGACCAGGGCGTCCGTCAGGGCCGTCACCGCTCCGGTTGACACGCCCGCGACGCTATCCCATCGTGCAGACTGGTACGGCCCGTACGTCTCGCCCGCCGACCAACGCGCAGCTCGATCAACGCTCGGCTCGACATGACGCCTGGAGGTGTCGCCATGGTTCATTACCAGCGCATAGGTGAGGTTCCACCCAAGCGGCACACGCAGTTCCGCGTGAGCGATGGACCCCGGGCGGGGCAGCTGCACTATGAGGAGCTGATGGGGGAGGAGGGATTCTCCTCGGACTCCTCGCTCCTCTACCACCGGGGTGTGCCGTCCTCGATCGTGGCCGCTCAGGTGTGGGAGCTCCCGGACGTCACAACAACAGCGAACCATCCACTGACGCCGCGCCACCTTCGCTTGCACGAGCTGTTCAAGGAAGGCGAGCACACCGACATCGACGTGGTGACCGGTCGCCGGTTGCTGCTGGGCAACGGCGACGTACGCATTTCGTACGTCGTGGCGGGCACCGACTCGCCGTACTACCGCAACGCCGTGGGCGACGAATGCGTCTACGTCGAATCCGGAACTGCCCGGGTCGAGACCGTTTTCGGCGTGCTCGACGTTCGCCAAGGCGACTACGTGCTGATCCCGCGCGCCACGACGCACCGCTGGCTGCCTGATGCGAGCAGGGAGCCGTTGCGGGCGTACGCGATCGAGGCCAACAGCCACATCGCGCCCCCGAAGCGGTACCTGTCGCGATACGGCCAGCTGCTTGAGCACGCCCCGTACTGCGAGCGCGATCTACAGGGGCCAACTGAGCCGCTGCTCGTCGACGGCGAGGACGTGGCTGTGCTCGTCAAGCACCGGGGAAAGGGGCCGAGCGGTCTGGTCGGCACACAGATGACGTACGCCACGCATCCGTTCGACGTGGTCGGATGGGATGGGTGCCTGTACCCGTACACGTTCAACGTGGCCGACTTCGAGCCGATCACGGGCCGGATCCATCAGCCACCACCGGTGCACCAGGTGTTCGAGGCATCCAACTTCGTGGTGTGCAACTTCGTGCCGCGCAAGGTCGACTACCACCCGCTGGCGGTGCCGGTGCCGTACTACCACTCGAACGTCGACTCCGACGAGGTGATGTTCTATGTCGACGGCGACTACGAGGCGCGCAAGGGGTCGGGGATCGACAAGGGCTCGATCACCCTGCACCCGGGCGGGCACCCGCACGGGCCGCAGCCGGATGCGATCGAGGCTGCGCTGGGGGCGGAGTACTTCGACGAGCTGGCGGTCATGGTCGACACGTTCCGACCCCTCGAGCTCGGCGAGGGCGGCCTGGCCAGTGACGACGGTGCCTACGCCTGGACGTGGAGCGGCCGCCGCCTCTGACCCTGCCCGCCCTGCCGATCCGCCACGAGTGGCGCAGTGTGGCGCCCAAGGTGGGCGTCACCGCGACTTGCGCCACGCGCGAGGAGCCTACGGTCGGCGCCGTGGTAGACGACGAGGACGTCCTGGCTCGTATCGACGCGTTGGTAGAGGAGGAGCACCGGCTTCGCAGTGGGGGTGAGGGCGTAGCCGGAGATTCGGCGCGCTTGTCCAAGCTCGAGGTTCGGCTCGACCAATGCTGGGACCTGCTGCGGCAGCGTCGGGCACCACGTCGAGAGATCGGGGAGGACCCGGGGGCAGCCCATGTGCGATCGGCCGGCACGGTGGAGCACTACGAGCAGTAGGGGGATTGCTGGATGCGGACGCCGGCGTCAGCCAGCGCCTGCAGCGTGACGCCGACGCGGTCGGGCGCCACCGCGGCGGTGAGGTCGACCAGCACCGTGGCTGCGAAGCCCGCACGAGCGGCGTCCAGCGCCGTCGACCGCACGCAGTAGTCGGTCGCGATTCCGCACACGTCGACCGAGACGACATCTCGGTCACGCAACCAGGTCGTGAGCGCGTGTCCCTCGTCGTTGGTGCCTTGGAACCCGCTGTACGCCGGCTCGAACTCGCCTTTGTGGAACACCGCCTCGAACGGCCGGGGCTGCAGGGCCGGATGGAACTCCGCACCCACCGTGCCCACCACGCAGTGGCGCGGCCACGAGTCGACGTAGTCGGGTTGCTCCGAGAAGTGGCTGCCCGGGTCGATGTGGTGGTCCTTCGTCGCGACCACGACGTCGTACCCGTGGTGGGCGAGCAGCGCGCCGATGCGCCCGGCCACCTCGGCACCACCAGCCACCGCGAGCGACCCGCCCTCGCAAAAGTCGTTCTGCACATCGGTCACGATCAGGGCCCTGGTCATCAGCGCTTCTCCTCGTACACCGTCTCGATCGCCGGCTCGCCTCGCGACAGCTGCCGAGCCGCGGGCGGTAGCTCTTCCAGGGAACGGGCATGCCGCTCGCGCATCTGATCCAGCGACTCGTCGTACACCCGCTCACCGGCCTGGACCAGGGGCACGAGCAGCTCGCGGTCGTCACCATCGTTGCGCGGCGGCGTCCCGATGCCGAGAAGCTCGGTCCGGGCGGTCCCCGTCGTGGACAACTGCCGGAGCGCCCATTTTCGTCCACCGATCGACAGCTTGCCCGTGCTGCGCTTGGCAACCGCGACCAGCGTCCCCTCAGGGCCCGCGGCTCTGGCGACCAGCTTGTAGACGAAACCGCAGGTCGGATGCCCCGACCCGGTGACCAGCGCCGTCCCGACGCCGTAGCCGTCGACGGGCGCGGCTGCGAGCGCCGCGATGGCGAACTCGTCGAGGTCGCTGGTCACCACCACGCGGGTCCGCTTGGCACCGAGCGCGTCGAGCTGCCGCCGTACGTCTCGAGCCAGCATCGGCAGGTCACCCGAGTCGATGCGCACAGCGCCCAGGTCTGTCCCGGCTATCTCGATCGCGAGCCGCACCGCCTGCGTGATGTCGTACGTATCCACGAGCAGCGTGGTGCCGACTCCCAACGACTCGACCTGTGCGGTGAACGCGGCTCGTTCGTCGTCGTGCAGCAGGATGAACGAGTGCGCAGCCGTCCCGGTGGTGGGGATGCCGTACCGCTGCCCGGCCGCGAGGTTGGCCGTGGCCGCGAAGCCTGCGACGTACGCCGCGCGGGCGGCGGCGACCGCCGCGAGCTCATGGGTACGGCGGGCGCCCATCTCGATGACCGGTCGTCCGTCGGCCACACCGACCATGCGGGAGGCGGCCGAGGCGATGGCGCAGTCGTGGTTGAGGATGCTCAGCACGAGCGTTTCCAGCACGACGGCTTCGGCGAAGCTGCCCTCCACCACCAGCAGCGGCGATCCCGGGAAGTAGGTCTCGCCTTCGGGGTAACCCCAGATGTCCCCGCCGAATCGGTACGCGGCCAGCCAGTCCAGCGTCGCGGTGTCCACGACCTGCCGCGCCTGCAGAAAGGCCAGCGCGTGGTCGTCGAAGCGGAAGTCGGCCAGCGCGTCGAGCACCCGGCTGGTGCCTGCGACGACCCCGTAACGCCGGCCGCTGGGCAGCCTGCGGGCGAACAGCTCGAAGACGCATCGCCGTCCCGCGGCGTCGCTGCGCAGCGCCGCCTGCAGCATGGTGAGCTCGTAGTGGTCGGTGAGCAGTCCAGTCGTGTGTGCGGTCGACGTCACGGCGACAGCGTAGGAGAGCGTCGCCCTCGCCCGCTGTGGTCTCGAGAGGGTCATGCCGTGGACAATGCCCAGCGTGACCGCCACACCGATGCCCACCGAGCTCGAGCGGCCCGAGCTCGACGAGATCACCTCCCTTGACTCGCCGTGGGTCACGCTGGTGTGGAACGACCCGGTCAACCTGATGTCGTACGTCAGCTATGTCTTTCGCAGCTACTTCGGTTACTCGACCAGGAAGGCGGACAAGCTGATGCTGCAGGTGCACCACGACGGCAGGGCTGTCGTGTCGACCGGCAGCCGGGAGGAGATGGAGCGCGACGTGGAGGCGATGCACGGTTACGGACTGTGGGCCACGTTGCAGAAGGCCGACACGTGAAGCCGTTCTCGGCGCGGCGGGGCGGAGGGGCGTACGTGTCGCTCGACCAGCTCGAGGCGCGCCTGCTGGCCAACTTGGCGGCCCAGGTCGCCGAGCTGGTGCGCGACGGCTCGGCAGAGCCGGTCGGGCCGCAGGACCCGCTCGAGGTGCTGGTGGGTCTGGGGGAGGGGCCGGTCCAGCCGCCGGATGACCCGGTGCTGCAGCGACTCCTCCCCGACGCGTACCGCGACGACGCCGAGGGGGCGGCCGAGTTCCGCCGGTTCACCGAGCAGGGTCTGCGCGAGGGCAAGGTCCGCAACGCCCTGACCGTCATCGAGTCGCTTACGGCGGGTGGCATGACCCAGGACGAGATGCAGGTCTCCGACGTCGAGGTGGACGTCGACCTTGACGCCGACCAGGTGCAGGCCTGGCTGCGCTGCCTCAACGACATCCGGCTGTCGCTGGCGACGCGGCTCGAGATCACCGAGGACGACGACCGCCGGTCGGCGATACCCGACAACGACCCGGCCGCGGTCCTGCACGACATCTACGACTGGCTCGGCTTCGCCCAGGAGACGCTGGTCCAGTCGCTCGGCGACTGACCCGGGGCCGACCTTGCGGGCCTGCCGCCCCGCGTACGCTGCACCGCGTGCTGCGGATCGAACGGGCGACCTACGACGCGATTGTCGACCACGCCCGGCGGGACCACCCCGACGAGGCCTGCGGCGTCGTCGCGGGCCTGGTCGGCTCCGACCGCCCGACGCGTCACGTGCCGATGCTCAATGCCGCGATGTCACCGACGTTCTACGAGTTCGACGCCACCGACCTGCTCCGGCTGTACCAGGACATGGAGGCCCGTGGTGAGGAGCCGGTCGTCATCTATCACTCCCACACCGCGACACAGGCGTACCCCTCACGGACCGACATCGCCCTGGCGCAGGAGCCGGGCGCCCACTACGTGCTGGTGTCCACGCGCGAGGGCAGCAACCTCGGGGGCCCGGTGGAGTTCCGCTCGTATCAAATCGTCGACGGCGAGGTCACCGAGGAGGAGGTCGCCGTGGTCGCCTCGCCCGAGCCCGCGGAATGACCGAGCCCCCCGACGCGGTTGACGCAGTCAGGCAAGCAGCGCGAGCAATGGCGAGGAGATGGCATGGCGATCGAGGTCCGTGTTCCGACGATCCTGCGCACCCATACCGGTGGCGCCAAGGTGGTGTCGGCGGAGGGCGCGACGCTGCGCGAGCTGATGGAGGACGTCGAGGACACGCACGCCGGTGTCCGGGACCGCATCGTCGACGGGGCAGCGCTGCGCCGTTTCGTCAACGTGTACGTCAATGACGAGGACGTGCGTTTCACCGGCGGACTCGACACGCCGCTCTCCGACGGCGACGTCGTCGTGATCCTGCCCGCTGTCGCCGGCGGCTGACGTAGCGGCGATGCGCTTCGACTCGCTGCTCGACTCCGTCGGGCGGACTCCGCTGGTCGGGCTGCCGACGCTGTCGCCGGCACGAGACGTACGCCTGTGGGCGAAACTCGAGGATCGCAACCCCACCGGATCCGTCAAGGACCGCGCGGCGCTCGCCATGGTGAGCCGTGCCGAGACGGCCGGTCTGCTGCGGCCCGGCTGCACGCTGCTCGAGCCGACGTCGGGTAACACCGGCATCGCCCTGGCAATGGTCGCCAGGCTGCGCGGCTACCGCCTGGTGTGCGTGATGCCGGAGAACACCTCGCCCGAGCGCCGGCAGCTCCTGGCGATGTGGGGGGCGGAGATCGTGCCCTCACCGGCCGCCGGCGGGTCCAACGAGGCGGTGAGGGTCGCCAAGGAGCTCGCCGGGGACCATCCCGACTGGGTGATGCTCTACCAGTACGGCAACGCCGCGAACGCCGACGTGCACTACGAGACCACCGGACCCGAGATCCTCGCGGACCTGCCGGACGTCACGCACATCGTCGCTGGCCTCGGCACCACCGGCACGTTGATGGGCGTCGGCCGGTACTTCCGCGAGCACCGGCCGCAGGTCCGAATCGTCGCCGCCGAACCGCGCTACGGCGAGTTGGTGTACGGGTTGCGCAACCTCGACGAGGGTTTCGTCCCCGAGCTCTACGACGCGTCGCTGGTCGACGCGCGCTTCTCGGTTGGGCCGCGGGACGCGGTGCGCCGGACACGTGAGCTGCTCGAGACCGAGGGCATCTTCGCCGGCATCTCGACGGGCGCCATCCTCCATGCGGCCCTGGCGCAGGCGACCAGGGCGGTGCGCGCCGGCGAACCGGCCGACATCGCGTTCGTCGTCTGCGACGGCGGGTGGAAGTACCTCTCCACCGGTGCGTACGAGGGCACGCTGGACGACGCTGAGGCGAGCCTCGAAGGTCAGCTCTGGGCCTGAGGGCGTCGGTCAGGCGGCACCACAGCCGGCCTAGAGCGTGGCCAGGACGAACGACGCCAGGAACCCGGCGGCGGTGCTCAGCGCGACGGTGGGGCCGCCCTGCTCGTACGCCTCCGGCATCAGTGTGTCGGCGAGAGCGCCCGCAGCGAAGGCAAGGAATCCCGCCAGGACCCTTCTGGGAATTTTCAGGTGCCCGCCAGCGAGCGCCCCTAGCGGCAGGGCACTCGAAGCGATCAGCCCGAACAGCAGCGACTCGGTCATAGCCGCCCGACCCTACTGGGCGGGCATCGCCCGTGCGCCAGCCGCTAGCCTGCGGGCGTACGTACTCCCGACACCGACCGCGAGGTGACGTATGCGCGAGATCGTGGTGTTCTCGGGGAGTGCCCACCCCGATCTGGCGCGGCGCATCTGCGCGGCGCTCGGGGTGCCGCTGTCACCGGCAGCGACGGCTCGCTTCAGCAACGACTGCCTGCAGGTGCAGCTGCTTGCGAACTGCCGCCAGCGCGACGTCTACGTCGTGCAGCCGCTGGTGCCGCCGACGCAGGAGCACCTGATGGAGCTGCTGTTGATGCTCGACGCGGCACGCGGCGCGTCTGCGTCGCAGGTGACCGCGGTCATCCCGCACTACGCGTACGCCCGCTCCGACAAGAAGGACGCCTCGCGCATCTCCATCGCGGGCCGACTGGTCGCCGACATGCTGGTGACCGCCGGCGCCGACCGGGTGATCACGATGACGTTGCACGCACCCCAGGTGCACGGCTTCTTCTCCGTGCCGGTGGACCACCTCACCGCGATCGGCGAGCTCGCCGACCACTTCCGCGGGCGCGACCTGACCGACACCGTGGTGGTGTCTCCCGACCTCGGCAACGCCAAGACCGCCACGCAGTTCGCCCGTCTGCTCGGGCTGCCCGTGGCGGCCGGCAGCAAGCAGCGGCTCTCCGACGACCGGGTCGTGATCGATGCGATCGTCGGTGATGTCGCCGGCCGGGACGCGATCGTCCTGGACGACGAGATCGCCACCGGAGGCTCGATCATCGAGCTGCTCGACCGGCTCTCGGACCAGGACTGTCACCGCGCGTCGGTGGCGTGCACGCACGGGTTGTTCACCGGCAAGGCCGTCGAGCGTCTGAGCACCCACCCGTCGATCACCGAGGTCGTCACCACCGACACGGTTCCCGCGGTGTCCGGGTGGCCGGAGCTGGGCGTCCGCTCGGTCGCGCCGCTGTTCGCCGAGGCGATCGCCCGCATCCACGCCGGCGAGTCGGTGAGCAGCCTGTTCGACGGGGTCGATCCGGCTCACGCGACGCCGCAACCGAGGCTGCCGTTCCCCGAGGCGCTGCCGCCGCACTCGTACACCAGCCTTTAGGCTCCCCTCGTGGCGGACGCTCCGATCGGCATCTTCGACTCCGGTTTCGGCGGCCTCACTGTGGCGCGCGCCCTGCTGGACCAGCTGCCCGACGAGCCCGTCCTCTACCTCGGTGACACCGCCCGTCAGCCGTACGGACCCAAGCCGATCGGCGAGGTCCGCGAGTACGCCCTCGAGTGCCTGGACCACCTCGTCGCGCACGGCGTCAAGGTGCTGGTCATCGCCTGCAACTCGGCCAGTGCGGCGGTGCTGCGCGACGCCCGGGAGCGCTACCCGGTACCTGTCGTGGAGGTGATCCTGCCGGCGACGAGACGCGCGGTCGCGGCCAGCCGCAGCGGTCATGTCGGCGTTATCTGCACGCGGGCTACCGCTGCGTCGCAGGCGTACGACGACGCCTTCGCCGCTGCTCCGCACATCACCCTGCACACCCAGCCGTGCCCGCGTTTCGTGGAGTTCGTCGAGGCGGGCGTCACCAGCGGCCCGGAGCTCCTCGGTGTCGCCACCGAGTACCTGGCGCCGTTGACCGAGATGGGCATCGACACCCTCGTGCTGGGCTGCACCCACTACCCACTGCTCACCGGTGTCATCTCCTACGTCCTCGGTGACGGGGTGACCTTGGTGTCGAGCGCCGACGAGACCGCCAAGGACGTGTACCGGCTACTTGTGCGCGAAGGGCTGGAGCGTCCAGCCGGGCTGCCCTCGCCGGTCCACCGTTTCCTCACCACCGGCCAACCGCAGGAGTTCCGCGTTCTCGGACGCCGCTTCCTCGGCCCGGAGCTCGACGCCGTCGACCAGTTCGCCTGGGTGGGCGCATGAGGCTGACCGTTGTGGGATGCTCCGGCTCCGTTCCCGGCCCCCGTTCACCGGCCAGCTGCTATCTGCTGGAGGCGCCGTACGAGGGGGACATCTTCCGCCTGCTGCTCGACCTGGGCAGCGGCTCCTTCGGCCATCTTCAGCGCTACATCGCCCCGACGCAGGTCGGCGCCGTGGCGCTGAGCCACCTGCACGCCGACCACTGCCTAGATCTGACGGCGATGTACGTGCAGCGCAAGTACGATCCGGCCGCGCCGTACCCTCGCCTCGCTGTGTACGGCCCGCCCGGGACGGCCGCTCGGATGGCGCGCGCGTACGACCTGCCCGAGCGGCCGGGGATGACGGAGGTGTTCGATTTCCGTGAGTGGCGCGACGGCGATGCGGTGCGAATCGGCCCGTTCGAGGTCGCGCTCACACGGATGGCCCATCCCGTCGAGTCGTTCGCCATGCGGGTGAGCTCGCAGGGTCGGGTCCTGACGTACTCCGGCGACACCGGGCCGTGCGAGGGCCTGGTCTCATCGGCGCGCGGCGCGGACGTGCTGCTGGCCGAGGCATCGCTCACAGAGGCACCGGACAAACCAGCTGACCTGCATCTCACCGGCCGGGAGGCCGGCGCGCACGCCTCCCGCGCGGGCGTGGGTCGCTTGCTGCTCACGCACCTGCCGCCGTGGACCGACCCTGGCAGGGTGCTCGGTGAGGCCGAGTCCTCCTTTGACGGACCGGTGGAGCTGGTGGAGGCGGGAGCGTCGTACGACATCTGAGCGCACCGGAGGCGTCCGTCGGCGCGACGTGGTCGGTATGGTCGCGATCATGACGCGTGTCGACGGGCGATCGACCGACCAGCTGCGCCCCGTACGGATCACCCGCGACTGGCTCGACCACGCCGAGGGGTCGGTGCTCGTCGAGTTCGGCCGGACCCGGGTGCTGTGCGCGGCCAGCGTCACTCGTGGGGTGCCGCGCTGGCGCCGTGACTCGGGCCTGGGTTGGATCACCGCGGAGTACGCCATGCTGCCTCGCGCGACGCACACCCGCTCCGATCGCGAGTCCGTGAAGGGCCGGCTCGGCGGCCGTACCCACGAGATCTCCCGGTTGGTCGGCCGAGCGCTTCGCGCCGCCGTGGACTACAAGTCCCTCGGGGAGAACACGATCGTGCTCGACTGCGACGTGCTGCAGGCGGACGGCGGCACGCGGACGGCGGCGATCACCGGCGCATACGTGGCCCTTGCCGATGCGGTGGCGCACCTGCGCGTTGAGAAGGCGTTGGCGGGGGAGCCACTGGTGCAGTCGGTCGCGGCCGTTTCGGTGGGCGTCGTCGACGGGGTGCCGATGCTCGACCTGGCCTATGACGAGGACGTGCGTGCCGGCACGGACATGAACGTCGTGATGACCGGTGACGGGCGCTTCGTCGAGCTGCAAGGTACGGCGGAGGGTGTCCCGTTCGACCGGGCCGAGCTCGACGCACTGCTGCAGCTGGCGGAGCGGGGCTGCGCCGAGCTCAGCCGGCGGCAGGCAGAGGCCCTGGGATGAGGCGCATCGTCATCGCCACCCGCAACACCAAGAAGCTGGCTGAGCTGCGGCGAATCCTCGCAGCGGAGATCCCCGGCATCGATGTGCTGGGGCTGGACGACGTGGAACCCTTTGAGGAACCGCCTGAGATCGAGGCGACGTTCGAGGGGAACGCGTTGATCAAGGCGCGTGCCGCCGCGGCCGCCACCGGTTTGCCGACCCTTGCCGACGACTCCGGGATCTGTGTCGACATACTCAACGGCATGCCCGGGGTGCTGTCCGCCCGGTGGTCCGGGGCGCCCCGTGACGACGAGCGCAACAACCAGCTGCTGCTGGCGCAGCTCACCGATCTTTCGGGCGAGAGGCGCCATGCGGAGTTCCGCTGCGCGGTCGCGTTCGTCCAGCCCGACGGCGAGGAGATCATCGAGATCGGTGTGATGCGGGGCAGGATCCTGCCCGAACCGCGCGGGCAGGGTGGCTTCGGCTACGACCCGCTGTTCATCGCCGATGGCCAGGCCGTCAGCAACGCCGAGCTGCCCGCTGGCGAGAAGGACCGCGTCAGCCACCGCGGCCGCGCCCTGCGCGACATTGTCCCCGCCGTCGCCACGGCCCTCCGAGCCCGCTGACCCCAACCCCCGGGGCACCACCCTGAGACGGTGGAGGCGTGCCGCCAGGAGTTGTGGGCGTGCCAGAGGGGGGAGTCGAACCCCCACGCCCGTGGGCACGGCATCCTAAATGCCGCGTGTCTACCGTTCCACCACTCTGGCTGTCCCACGCAGTTTAGGCGCGGAGCGCCAGCCCGGCGGACCTGCGGCGTTCGAAACCTGGGCGTGGGTCCCTCGCACGACGCCGATCCGCCGCGGCGCGGTAACGTGTCGGCCGTACGCCGCCGTTGGTGGTGACGTATCCCTTTGTTCGGCAAGCACAACGAGGAGGTCGTCGTGGCCCGCGGCTCCGAGCTCGACCCAAACCAGGACCCCGACGCCATCGTGCGCGACATCGAGGCGACCCGAGACCGCCTCGCTGTGGCGATCGACGAGATCGTGGAACGCGCCAACCCCAAGAACGCTGCGAGGCGAAAGCTGGAGGAGGTCAAGGCCCGTTTCGTCAACGACGACGGATCGCCACGGTTCGAGGCGATCGCTCCGGTGGCCGGCGCGGCGCTCGGGACGCTGGTGCTTCTCGTGGTCGTGCGCCGGTTGGTCAATCGCTGATCCGTGGCAGATCGGCTGTCAGTCCTGGCCGCCGAGTGTGTTGCTCAGCCGTCAACCGCGCGCAACCCCGGTCGGTGCAGTGAGTCCCAGAAGCGCTCGAACTCGCCCTCCAGCATCGGCGGAGCGATGAGGAACCCCTGCATGAGGGGACATCCCATGCGGGTCAGCGTGCGCCACTGGAGCTCGGTCTCGACTCCCTCGGCGACGACCTGCCGGCCCAGTGCCTTACACAACCGAAGGACCGCCGCGACGATCTGTGTGTCGACCATGTCTTCGCCGAGCCCCGCGATGAACGCGGAGTCCAGCTTGATCACGTCCACCGGAAGCGTCCGAAGGTACGCAAGCGACGAGTAGCCGGTTCCGAAGTCGTCAACGGCGATCTTCACACCTATGTCCCGCAGCTCGAGCAGCGTCTGTACGTGGGACGCGGTGTCGGTCAAGACAGCGGTTTCGGTGATCTCGAGGCACAGGTGTTCAGCGGGTAGCGACGTACGGTTGAGGACGTCGAGCACCTCCTGCGAGAGACGCGGCTGCGCCAGCTGCAACGCCGACAGGTTGACCGACACGACGATCGGTGGCCGATCTGGATGCATCAGGTTCCATCGCTGAGTGACGCGGCAGGCCTCCTCGAGCACCCACCGTCCGAGGAACACGATGAGCCCGGTGTCCTCGGCCAGCGCGATGAACTCGTTCGGTGGCACGATCTCGCCATCCGGCGTGTCCCACCGAACCAACGCTTCCAGGCCCGCGAGCTCTCGGGTCTTGGTGTCTACGATCGGCTGGTAGCGGAGACTCAGGTGTTGCTTCTCCAGCGCGTCACGCAGCCGCCCCTCCATCTCTAGTCGGGCGCGTGAGGCGTCGACCAGGGCTTGGGTCGCGAAGCGAATGCAGTTGCGTCCCGCTGACTTGGCGGCGTATGCAGCAGCGTCGGCCCCCAGCATCGCGTCCTCGCGTGAGTCGCCCGGCGAGGTGATGGCCACGCCGATCGACACGGTCGCCAACACGGTGTGCCCGGCGATCACGTATGGCTCGCGAAGGTTGCTCGACATCAGTTCGCAGAGGTCGAGCAGGTTTCGCTCGCCGTGGACGTCTTCGGCCAGCACGACGAACTCGTCACCTGCGAGTCGGGCCATCGTGTCCGAGGCGTGACCAAGGCGCTGCAGGCGGTCGCTCATCTGGATCAGCAGCTGGTCACCGACCAGATGGCCGAAGGAGTCGTTGACCAGCTTGAACCGGTCGAGGTCCACGAAAATGACCGCATGGTGACCGCCGCTTTGGGCGCTGCTGGCCAGGACGTCATCCAACCGGTCCATGAACAGTCGCCGGTTCGGCAGCCCGGTCAGCTCGTCGTGCAGGGCACGGTAGGTCAGCGCCTCTTGGAAAGCGCGTCGCTCACTCACGTCTCGGATCACCATGACCGCCCCACCCTGTTCAGGGTCGACCGTGGTCAGCGGGTTCAGGGAGTACGCGACCTCGATGCGGTTCCCGCGGTGGTCGTAGAGGGCCGCGTCTCCGTCTTGAACGAGAGTGCCGTTCTTGACCATCTGCAATGGGTCCAGTAGTTCGCTGTCTACCCGCATCGGGCAGGTGTCGTTGATGTGCGAACCGATCAGCTCACTGTCTGCCTTGGTGCCCAACATCCGGGTGGCTGCCGGGTTTGCGAACGTGACCCGCCCGTCGCCGTCGAAGGCCACAACCACTTCGGTCTGTGCATCAGTGATCGTCCGAAGCTGGCTGATGAGTTCGGCACCGCGAAGTGCGTCGTCGGCGACGCCGGCCAACGAGACCAAGGTCTCGTACTCTTGCGGGCTCCACGTGCCAGGTCCAATCCGTCCCTCGACGATCAACCGGTGGCCCGATGGCATCGGGGCGGCGAGAGCGCCGTCAGGCATTGAGTCCTGCTCGTCGAGCAGCCTGGCCGACCGGCCACCGACCAGGTCGGGGGCTGACCTTGTCAGCAGGTCTTCGATCGCGGCACGATCATGTGGCGCGCGCAGGTTCGCAGTGGCGTGTTGCAGTCTCTCGGCTTGGACGCGAGCAACCGACTCATGCAGTTGTGCGTTGTATGCCCTGTGAACGAAGGCCACCAGTGAGAGCGCCGGCACGAAGCCCCACGAGTACGAGAACGTCATGATGGCTGCGCTCGCGCCGAGCACCGCAGCACCGAACCAGGCCGCTACATGCGGCCAGGGCGTGCGGATCATGGCCAGCCATGGCTGGCCACTGTTCAGGGCGATCATCGATGTGACGAGCAGCCGGGAGATGGCCGGGACGATCACGGTCCCGGCGATGGCGGCGACGACTGTCCGGAGTGTGAGGACGTCGCTCATCCCGCCCGCCACCAGTCGGTAAACGACGTATCCTATGCCTAGTGCGGTGAGGAACTGTCCAGCGTTGAAGGCTGCCTTGACGAGAGGTCGGCGGACCACCACGCTGCCCGCCAGTGAGGCCACGAAGCAGGTGGCCATCAGCTGCGCAGGCGTGAGTGCCAGCATCACCGGGACCAGAAGGACCTCGTCAAGGGTGATGGACTCCACGGACCTGCCGGCGGCCATGAGACGCCGCGGCACGGTGTGGGCGAAAACCACCAAGGCGGCAATAGCAGCCACCGTTGCTCGGGGCAACGGAATCTCAGCTGGCGAGATTGCCGCTACTACGACACACGCAACCGTCAACCCGGCGGCAAGAACCACCAGGCTGACGGCTGCGATGTTCGGGCGGGTGTCTGCGTTGATCGTTGGGCCTCCGAATTGAGTCCCTCGATCATGCCGTATTGGCACCTATCAAGACAGGGAAAGGCCCAATTCCATCAAGCTGCGGAGACCAAATCCCAGTGGGAGACCTCGCCCGCCTCGGCCCACTCGTAGGTGTCCCAGTGGGAGACGTCCCAGTGGGAGACGTCCCAGTGGGAGACGTCCCAGTGGGAGACGTCCCAGTGGGAGACGTCCCAGTGGGAGACGTCCCCGGCCAGCGCCCACTCGTACGTGAAGACGTCAGGGTTGCTGACAGTGATCGAGCGAGGGTTGTTTTGCGACATGTCGGCTGCCTCTTGTCGAGAGACCGCAGTCCGAAGGTGCGGCCGGTATGGATGTGACAAGTGCGACCCGAGATTCGCGTGAGTCAGAATATGCCATCGTTACGGGGGGCTTGGCTAGTCGCTGCGAGGTTGTTTCGGGAAGATTTTCGTGGACAATTCTCGACCGTGTGACTCTCGTCGCTGGCTCCGTAACACTGCGTGTCTGAAGTGGGCGCGATTCGTATTAAATATCTGCGCGGCCTGACGCTCTACTGCACAACGTAGTCGGTCGACAACACTCGGTGTATGGCATGACGCGGACGGTGTGTGGAACCTGGAACGCCATGCTCCCCTGAGGACTGGGCCGCGGCGGGAGTGACGTCGTCGGGGACCGGGCCGAGTGGCCAGGCTGTCACCCGCGGACGCGTGTCGCATGTGATGCCGGCGCGAGCAGCGGTTCGCG
>JACCZI010000251.1 GCA_013696015.1 Nocardioidaceae bacterium | reverse complement strand
GCTCCTGAGAGGAGGGCCACCCACCGGCTACGTCAGAGCAGTGCAGCGAGCGACCGAGGGAAGGGGATGCGAACGATCCCACGAACAATCGTGGACATCTCGACGCCTCCTTCGCGCTCGGGTACTTCCTTGGGCACGGACATACGGGCTGGGCCCAGCATGGCCGTTCGGCGTCCTTGCGGCAACCGGTTATCCGCGCGTTATGACCGTGCGTGGCCGCCGACCGTCAGTGGCCGCCGACGAGAGGGGCCATCGCCCGCGCCAGCATGCTCGGCCGGCCCGTTCTGGCCTCCTCGGCGTCTGCCAGCGTCATCGCGCGCAGCCCGACGTTGACCCCCAGCCAGCGCAGCGGTTCCGGCTCCCAGCTAGGGCTGCGGTGGTTGACCCAGGGCAGCGACACCCGATCGGTGGCCGCTCCGGTGACGAGGTCGGCAAGCGTCCGGCCTGCCAGGTTGGAGGTGCCCACGCCGTCGCCGACGTAGCCGCCGCCCCACGCCAGCCCGGTTGCCCGGTCGAGGCCGACCGATGCGTGCCAGTCGCGCGGCACACCCAGCGCGCCGCCCCACGCGTGCGTGAACCGCACCCCGTCGAGCTGTGGCAACAGGTCGAGCAACGTCGCGCGCAGGTCGTCGAACACCGCCGGAACCCGGTCGTACGAGGACCGGGTCCGAGAGCCGAAGTGGTACGGCGCGCCCCGGCCGCCGAACGCGATCCGCCCGTCGCGGGTGCGTTGCCCGTAGATGATCAGGTGCCGCCCGTCGCTGAAGGTCTGGCGGTGCGCCAGCCCGATGTCACCCCAGTCGGAGTCGCTGAGTGGCTCGGTGGCCACCATCAGCGAGTACAGGGGCGCCAGTGCGCGCTCGTAACCCGGTAGTCCGGCGGTGTAACCCTCGGTGGCACGCACCACGACTTCGGCCCGCACCACCCCTTCGTCGGTGTGGACGGCGCCCGGCTCGATACTGCGCACAGCGGTCCGCTCGTAGACGTCGACGCCGTGCGCCTCGACTGCCCGCGCCAGTCCGCGCACCAGTCGGGCCGGATGGATCGCCGCGCAGTGCGGTGTGAAGGTGCCACCGAGTGCGCCCGCCGCGTTCAGGTGCTGGCGCGCGGCTGGCTCACCGAGAAGCTGTAGCGAATCGGGGCCCTGTCCCCAGCTGCGTGCCGTTGCGACGTCGGCGCGAGCCCGACGCAGCTGCACCGGGGTCCGCGCCAACACGATCGTGCCGCCTGGCGCGTAGTGCGCGTCGATGCCTTCTCGGGACGCGACGTCGCCGACCTCGTCGACGGCGTTCTCCAGCTCCCGTTGCAGTCGCAGCGCAGCGTCTCGGCCCATGTGGCTGCCCACCTTGGCCAGGGACGCCGGAAAGAGCGCACTGCACCAACCGCCGTTGCGGCCCGACGCACCGAAGCCGGCGACGTCCCGCTCCAGCACGGCGATGCGAAGTGTCGGATCGGCACGACTGAGGTAGTAGGCCGTCCACAGTCCGGTGAAGCCGGCGCCCACGATCGCGACATCGCAGTCGAACGACCCCGGTAAGGGGGCGCGTGGCACCCAGTCGTCGTCGGCCGTCTCGTGCCACAGTGACAACCGGGCATAGTCCGTCCCGGTAGTGCGGCGCGCGACAGTCAGCGGACGCCCCATGAGTAGGTTTGCTTCCGCAGCTTGAGGTACACGAACGACTCCGTGGCGCGCACTCCGGCGATGGTACGGATGCGGTTCGACAACACCTCGAGCAGGTGCTCATCGCTCTCGCACACCACCTCGGCCAACAGGTCGAACCCACCGGCGGTAACGACGACGTAGTCGATCTCGTCCATCTCGGCCAGCGCGTCGGCTACGGGTTCCAGCGGTCCCTCGACGGTGAGGCCGATCATTGCCTGCCGGGCGAAGCCCAGCTCGAGCGGATCGGTGACGGCCACGATCTGCATCACGCCGTTGTCGAGCAACCGCTGTACGCGCTGCCGAACTGCGGCCTCCGAGAGCCCCACCGCCTTGCCGATCGCGGCGTACGGACGTCGCCCGTCCTGTTGCAGCTGCTCGATGATTCCCTTCGACATCTCATCCATGACGCCGGAGCGCTCGCGACGGGGTGGTCCGGACTTGCGGGTACGCGTCACCACGGGGCTAGCGTGGCGACCCGCGGGCACAACGGCAAGTGATTCCGCAGAAATGACCCGCCCAGGCGGCGGAATCCGTACCGTGCAGACCGCGGCAGCCAACTCCAGCCTGCCGACGGGTCATAAAACCCGGGTCAGGCGAATCCGTTGCGAAGTGGTGACGGCGCGACGGAATCCCTTGTGATAGGGGTCTTGGTCTGCCACGATGCGGGGCGGAGCCGTCGATCGGGCGCGGTTCTCGTCGGAATATCCCTCGGCGCTTTGAGCGGTGACGGATGCTAGGTGCAGAACGCCCGGCGGCGAGCAGGTCGACGGGCCCCACCCGAAAGGTGCGCACATGACCAGTCGTCGCCCTCCGGCTCCGCTTCCTCCCGAGATAGCGCAGCTGGTGCGCAGCTCGTTGAGCCGCCGCTCCTTCCTGCGGGGCATGTCGCTGTCTGCACTGGCGGTCGCCGGGGGCGGGACCCTGGCGGGCTGCGGGACGCCGGCAGCAGAGCAGACCACCGAGTCCTGCGTCAGTGAGGACCTGTCAGCGTCGGAGGCGGAGATCAACTTCTCCAACTGGCCGGCCTACATCGACCGCGCGTTCGTGGAGCGGGACGGCAAAGAGGTAAACATCTCCCCGACCCTTGTGGACTTCACCAAGTCGACGGGGATCACGGTCAACTACACCACCGACATCAACGACAACGTCGAGTTCTTCGAGAAGGTGCGCAACCAGCTGGCGGCATGCGAGACGACCGAGCGAGACGTGTTCGTGCTGACCGACTGGATGGCCGCGCGGATGATCGACCTGGGCTGGATACAGCAGCTCGACCGCGCCAACCTGCCTAACGTCGAGGCGCACCTGGCGCAAAGCCTACGCGCACCGGCCTGGGACGAGAACCGCGACTACAGCGTCCCCTGGCAGAGCGGCCTGACGGGTATCGCCTACAACGCGGACCTGACCGACGAGGTAGGCAGCTTCGAGGAGCTGCTGACGCGCAGCGATCTCAACGGCAAGGTCACCTTGCTCACCGAGATGCGCGACACCATGCTGTTCATGTTGCTGATCACCGGGGCAGATCCGGAAAACTTCAGCGACGACGAGTGGGGCACTGCTATCGACCGCCTGCAACAGGCGGTCGACGACGGTCAGATCCGCAAGTTCACCGGCAACAACTACCTGCAGGACCTGACCGCCGGCAACATCGCCGCCTGCGAAGCGTGGTCCGGGGACGTGATCCTCACCCAGTTCGACAACCCGAACATCAAGTTCGTGCAGCCGGAGGAAGGGTTGTCGCTGTGGAGCGACAACATGATCGTGCCCAACAAGGCGACCCACAAGGCCAACGTCGAAAAGCTGATGGACTACTACTACGACCCGGTGGTGGCAGCCCGAGTGTCGGCCTGGGTCAACTACATCTGCCCTGTGGCCGGCGCCCGCGAGGCGATGGAGAAGGTGGCCCCGAACCT
>JACCZI010000249.1 GCA_013696015.1 Nocardioidaceae bacterium | reverse complement strand
TGGTCGGCGGTGGGCCGTCCCGAAGGACGGCGACGTCCTTCGCGCCTACGTCGAGCAAGGCGCGCAGCGCGGTCCCGGACTGCCGCTTCGCGCGTGCCTCAAAGTAACGGCCGGCCAGGATGAACGTGGTGACCGCGGAGGCGACCTCAAGGTAGATGTGCGGCTGGTTGTTGCCCGAGCCCGGTAGCAGGTCAAAGGTCATTCGCATGCCGGTGATCCCGGCGTCAGTGAAGAACAGCGCCCACAGCGACCATACGTAGGCAGCTGAGACGCCCACCGAGATGAGGGTGTCCATGGTCGCGGCACGGTGGCGTGCGTTGGTAAGGGCAGCCCGGTGGAACGGCAACGCCCCCCAAACCACCACAGGGGAGGCCAGCGTGAGGGCCAGCCACTGCCAGTTGTCGAACTGGAAGATCGGCACCATCGACAAGAGCACCACCGGGACGGTCAGCACCACCGACACGACCAGGCGCTGCCACCAGCTGGCGTCCTCTGCGGCCTTCGCTCGTTGGCCGGCGTCCTCGACACTCGTGCTCCCCTCGTCGCCTGCCCGGTCCGGGACGGGAAGCGCGGCGGCGTACCCGGTCGCTTCGACGGTGGTGACCAGCTGCTCGGGGCTGACGGCGTCGGAGTAGGTCACCTTCGCCTTCTCGGTTGCGTAGTTCACCGAGGCGGTGACCCCGTCGAGCTTGTTGAGCTTCTTCTCGATACGGACAGCACACGACGCGCACGTCATCCCCCGGATGGTGAGCTCGACGTCTCTTCGCTCGCCGGCGGCCTGGGACGGCTGTGCGGGCGTGTGCTGGGTCATTGTCGTCATCTCCTCGAATCCGGGTGCCCGGGTCCCCGCTTGGTCAATTGCTGCGTCTGCTCTGGCTACTGGTCGTCACCGGCCGGCGAGCTGGTAGTCGCCGGCCTCGTCGAGCGCGGTGGCGACCTGGGCATGGTCCAGCGGCTGCTGGCTGGTGACGGTCACCGTGGAGGTGCCACCGGCGACGAGGTCGACGTTCACGTCAGTGACCCCGGCTAGCGCCACGAGCTCGGTGGAGACGGCGTGCGCGCAGTGGGCGCACGTCATCCCGGTGACCGCGTAGGCCTGTGTGGTCTGGGTGCACATCTGGATCTCCTTTGGTGCCAGAGGGTTCAACGGTCCCGGAGGGGGTTGGCAGGTCAGGAACGGACGAGTCGCGCGATGGCCTCGGAGGCCTCGGTGATCTTCTGCTCGGCCTCCTCACCTCCCTCGCGGGCAGCGTCGGTGACGCAGTGCCTCAGGTGCTCGTCGAGCAGGGACAGGGCCACCGTCTCCAATGCCTTCGTCGCAGCGCTGACCTGCGTCAGGATCTCGATGCAGTACGCCTCTTCCTCGACCATCCGCTGTAGTCCTCGGGCCTGGCCCTCGATCCGCTTGAGGCGGTTGAGCAGTGCCTGCTTCTCGGTGATGTAACCCGGCTGTGTGGCTGACACCGCACTCATCCTCCTTCTACCCCGTAGGGGTATCTGCGTCGCGACCAGAGTACCCCCGTGGGGTACGAACGCAAGGCCAAGATGTCACTTTTCTTGAATGGAGTTCCGCAGGCTGCTCCCGCGACCAAGCTCCAGAGGTGTTCGATCGGGAGCGCGGCTTGCTGCCGTGAAGCGTGCGCCGATCGGCATGTCGGCGCATGGCGCGACGCGCCTTCTGTCAGGTGGGCACGGACCGCTTGAGCATCGAGGGACTTGGCGATGGCCCTGGCGGCGTCGGAGTTGGTGGTAACGAGAGCGCAGACACGCCCCCGGCATGTCTGCGCTCTCGTTACCCCCAGCGTGCTGAGGTGGCGCAGGTAACCGCTCGCCAACCCGGCTGAGCAGCAAGTGACAACGTTCTGCTCGTTCCGCTACGCCGACGGCGATGGACGCCGAGTCCCGTTCGGTCTCGTCGGGATCAGTGGTGCACGACTTGCCCCCCGCTGCGCCTCAGTCACGCCAACATCTGGATTACGCTGGACGTCTACAGCCACGTGACCGCGGGACTGCACGATGACGCTGCGGAGCGGGTAGCCGGCCTCGTGTTCAAGACGTGAGATGAATCACCGAGGGCAGGCGCCTCGTCGACCGTTGAGCTGAGGGCTACGACCGGTCGGCTCGGCCCATAGTATGAGCGCCGTCATCTCTCGAAGGGACAGACGTCATGGCCGCAAACACATGGTCCGCCCTTGGCAGCACTGGACAGCATGTCCATGCAATCGCCTTCACGAGGAGGGACGGGAACGCAGTGTCTCTGTGCAGTTTTGAGCTACCGATGCGTGAGACGACCGATCCTCTGCCCGCCTGCCCCGAGTGCAGCAAGAAACTTCGGTCACTGATCGATTCGATGCCCGGGAATGTTCCGGTCTAAGCAGGTTGCCAATGCCACGGTTGGCGGATGTGGGCGGGAGCCGCTGATGCGTATGTTAGCAATCCGTTAGCAGACACCCTCTCGGCAGACATCGATAGCCGTCTGACCTGCCCGCATTCTGTGTCCGAGGGGGGACTTGAACCCCCACCCCCTATTCGGGGACTAGCACCTCAAGCTAGCGCGTCTGCCTATTCCGCCACCCGGACGTTCACCGGCACCGGAGGTGCCGAGCGGCGTCACGATACCAAACCGAGTTCGTCCGTCTGGCGCTCGCAGGGTGCAGGATGAGCACGTGAGCACCCACATCGCGCGCCCCTCGTACGACCCGACGACCGAGGTGGTTGAGCACTGCCGAGAACTGATCCGCATCGACACGTCGAACTACGGTGACGACTCGGGGCCGGGGGAGCGGAAGGCGGCGGAGTACGTCGCCGGGCAGCTCGCGGACGCGGGGCTGCAGCCGCAGGTCATCGAGTCCGGACCAGGGCGCGCCAACGTGCTCGCCAACTGGGACGGTGCCGACGGCAGCGCCGCCCCACTGCTGGTCCATGGGCATCTCGACGTGGTGCCGGCGCGTCCGGAGGACTGGTCGGTCGACCCATTCTCGGGTGAGGTCATCGACGACTACGTGTGGGGGCGCGGCGCAGTCGACATGAAGGACTTCGACGCAATGCTGCTGTCGGTCGTCCGGGCGCGGCAGCGGGCCGGTGCCCCACCCCGCCGGCCAGTGGTGCTGGCGTTCACCGCCGACGAGGAGGCGGGCAGTCGGCACGGTGCGCACTGGCTGGTCGACGAGCACCCGGACTGGGTGGCCGACTGCACCGAGGCCGTCGGGGAGGTAGGTGGGTTTTCGACCGAGGTCGGCGGACAGCGGCTGTACCTGGTCGAGTCGGGGGAGAAGGGCATGTCCTGGATGCGCCTGACAGCGCGCGGCGCCGCCGGGCACGGGTCGATGCGGCATCCCGACAACGCGGTGACGTCACTCGCCGCGGCCATCGCCGCGATCGGGGCGTACGAGTGGCCGGTACAGCCAGGCCCCTCCATGCAACGGCTGTTGGAGAAGGTGCGCGAGCTGACCGGCTCGGCGAGCGACGACCCCGACCGGCTCATCGCGGAGTTCGGACCATCCGCGCGGATGATAGGCGCGGGCATCCGCAACACGACGAACCCGACCATGCTCGAGGCCGGCTACAAGGTAAACGTCGTCCCCGGTGAGGCGCATGCGCACGTCGACGGGCGGTTCCTGCCCGGTCAGGCTGACGCGTTCGCCGAGCGGATGCGCGCTCTGGTGGGCGAGCGCGTGACGATCGAGGTCGAGACCCACGACGTGGCGCTGGAGACCGAGTTCAGCGGCGACCTCGTCGATGCCATGACGACATCGCTGCTGGCAGAGGATCCTGACGCCCATGTCGCGCCGTTCCTCATGTCGGGGGGGACCGACGCCAAGGCATGGAGCCGACTCGGCATGGCAACGTACGGGTTCACGCCGCTGCGGTTGCCCGGCGACCTCGACTTCACTGCGCTGTTCCACGGCGTCGACGAGCGGGTGCCGGTGGACGCACTGCGGTTCGGCGCCCGCGTACTGGACCGGTTCCTCGACCTGGCGTAACTGTCTCCGCGCTGCTTCGAATGGCTGTGGGGCACTCCCAATGGGTTCGACCCCATTGGGAGTGTCTCTATCCCATGTGAACATGGGATAGAGACACCGGCCTCACCAGGTGCGGACGGCCCGGATGATGCGACGGCGCAGGATGACCCGGCGGCGGCCGTCGGGAAGAAGTCGCAGCCGGTCGAGCTCCCAGCCGCCGTACTCCGCTGCATCGGTAAGCAGTCGACGCACCGTCGTACGGCTGGAGCTGCGCGGCAGCCAGAAGCGTTGGAACTCGTAGTCCATCGGCGATCATGCTGCCACGCGATGCGCCTCCGCAGCGACGGTTTAGCATGCGATTTCGGGCCGGCTCAGCCGCCCATCTCGCGCAGCAGTCCGGGCAGCCGGGTCAGCCGGGGCCGATGCGGGCGGGTCGCCACGGCTTCTGCCAGGACAGCACCGGCCTGGTGGACAACCGAGATGTGCCGCTCCGGCACCGACAGCGCCGAGACGAGCAGGGCGCGGGTCAGCGAGCCGCTGGCTTCGGCCGGGAGCACGAGCACCACCGCACAGGCACGTCGTCCGACCGCCCGGTGCACCGTCGTCACTTCGGCTCCGGTAAGGGCCGAGCGCAGCGCGGTCGCACCGGCGCTGCCGTCCTCACGCACGGCGAGTACGAGGGCGTCCACCCCGTCCAGCAGGCGCGGCACGGACGTCGTGACCAGCTGGGACGTACGTCGGATCACCTCGTCGGCGTCACTGCACGAGACCACCACCACCTCGCGTTGGCCAGGCGCCACCGGCGGCAACCGGCCACCCCGCACGGCGTCGAGCAAACGGGTCAGCGCAGAGTCCGGCTCGGTCACCGGTCGCAGCTCCACCGGAAACAAGCCACTGGCGACCAGATCCGCGAACGGGCGACCGGGGCCGTCCGGCTGCAGCGCGTCCGGGTCGCCGTCGAGCACAAGGGCCCGTCCCTGTCCCGCAGCAGCGAGGTGCCCGGCCAGATCGGACAGGCCGAGCCGGTGGGCGGTGCCGGTCCGGCTCACGACCAGCGACAGCCTGCGTTCGTCGAGCAGCCGTAGCCCCTCCTCCGCGACCGCCTCTTCCGCAAGGGCCACCGCGGGGAGCGCCAGCGCCTGTTCCTCCAGCAACGCGACCAGCCGGTCGCCGTCCACGGCGAGCTCCAGGCCGGGTCCCGGGTTGTCGACGCCGTACCCGCGCAGCGCCTGCGCCACAACGGGCGCCGGCACCGCCGTCG
>JACCZI010000242.1 GCA_013696015.1 Nocardioidaceae bacterium | reverse complement strand
CATCGTGTAGCGGATCGCCTCGTTGATGTCGCGCGCGGTCTTACCGGCGTGAGGACGGCGTTCGGCCTGCGTCATGGCGCCATTGTGTCGCGCGATCGCAGCGCCGCCAGCAGTCGGTCGGCCGCCCGCTGGCCGTCCGCGACGCAGGCCGCGATCCCGATGCCGTCGTAGGCTGCCCCGCACACCTCCAACCGGGGGACTCGGGCCACCGCCGACCGGATCCGGGCCACCCGCTCCAGGTGCCCGACCTGGTACTGCGGCAGCGCGCCGCCCCATCGGGTGACCGTGGAGTCGAGCGCCGGCCCGCGCAGCCCGATCGTGGCCGCCAGGTCTGACCGTGCCAGGTCGACCAGCGTGGTGTCGTCTCGCTGCAGGACCCGCTCCTCACGGTGGCGGCCGATGGAGGCACGCAGCACCGCGACGTCGTCGCAGCCCTCGGCCAGCCAGGCCCACTTGCGCCAGGAGTACGTCACGCCCTTGACGCTGCGGCCGGTCACAGCGGGAACGAGGAACCCCGAGCCGCTCACCGGGGGCAGCGCCGAGACCGGCACGGCCAGTGTGACCACAGCCATGCTGGCGTACTCGATGCCCCCCAGCTCTTGGGCCGCCACCGGGCACACGTCGCGGAGCAGCCGAGCCGTCGGCGCCGCCGGCGTGGCGAGCACGACCGCATCGGCGGTGACGACCTGCTGGCTGCGGGTCGGCCCAACGACGAGCCGGAATCGGTCGCCGCGGCTGAGCTCGCGCACCGGGGCTCCGACCCGCACGTCGCTGCCAGAAGTGCTCGCCACCGCAGCGGGCAGCCGGCCGACACCGCCGCGGATGCCGGCGAAGACCGGAGTTGCTGCCGACGTGGCCAGCGTGGCTCGGGCCGCAGCCACCAGGGAGCCGCCGCGCGATGCGAGCGCGGCGATCTGCGGTGCGGCGGCGTACAGGGACAGCCGGGAGGCGTGACCGGCGTACACCCCCCCGAGGATCGGCTCGACCAGCCGGTCGAGGATCTCCACCCCCAACCGTCGCAAGACGAAGTCTGCGACGCTGACGTCGTCCTGCGGTGCGCGACCGTCCTGGACGTCGGCGTCCGAGCCGGCACGATCCACCGCCAGCGGCGTCACGATCCCGGACCGGCGCAGCGCGGCCAGGTCGGCGGGGATGCCCATCACGGTCGGGGGCATCGGGCGGACGCCGCCGCGGGACCAGATCGCCGCACTGGTCGCCGCCGGGTGGCAGACGTCGCCGCCCAGCCCGGCTGCTTGGGCGAGAGCGACCGCCTCGGGACGGCGGTTGAGCAACACCTCTGCGCCGGTGTCCACGGCGACGCCGGCGACCTCCCCGACCAGCAGCTTGCCGCCGATGCGCGGAGCGCCCTCGAGCACGACGATGTCGACATCGGCACCACAGCTGGTCAGCCGGTGCGCCGCCGCGAGGCCCGCGATACCGGCACCGACGACCACGACCCGGGCGGTTGCTGGCATCCCACCAGCGTCTCAGGTGGAACCGACCGGAGCCCACGCGCGTCGCACCACCACGAACACCTTCTTGGGACGAGTGAGGAACCGCCATGACACGGAGACGACGATGGATCGCCGCGGGAGCGACTGCGGTGGTGGTTACGGCTGCCATAGCAGCAGGCATGAACGGCAGCTTGAACGGCAGTGGAGGCGACGCGAGCGACTCGCAGTCGGGTGGTGCCACGTTCGCCGAGGCGGGCGGCAGTGGGGCCGAGCAGAGCGCGCCGGACGCGCAGAGGGAAGCGGCTGGCGGCTCGCAGTCGGCACTTGTCGATGGCACCTCGTTCGGCTCGACCGCGGGGGGGACCGGTCCCGGCGACATCGGACTGGTGCTCGAGCAGGCGTCGGTCATCCGTACCGGGTCGCTGTCGCTCAGTACGCCGAACCTGGGCAGGGCGCAGGCCGCGGTGACGGGGCTGCTCGCCTCGCTCGACGGCTACCTCGCCAGCGAGAACACCCAGGCCTCGGCAGGCGGCGCCATCCGGTCAGCCGCCCTGGTGCTCAAGGTTCCCACCAGCAGCTTCGACACCGCGATGCAGCGGCTGACGCAGATCGGTGACGTGCGCTCGCGTACGTCGTCAACAACAGACGTCACCCGCGAGGTGGCCGACGTCGACAGCCGGGTGGCCAGCGCCAAGGCGGCGCTGGACCGGATCCGGCTGCTCCTGAACCGGGCTGACTCGCTCGGCACCGTGATCCGACTGGAGAGCGTGCTGAGCAACCGCCAGTCCGAGCTCGAGTCGCTGCTTGCCCAGCAGCGGTCGCTCGCCTCCCAGACGCAGCTGTCGACCATCGAGGTTAACCTGTCGGTGCCGCGGCCACCCGTCGAGGAGCCGAAGCAGGAGGAGGACGAGCGGGGCTTCGTCGCCGGTCTGAGCAAGGGCTGGAACGCGTTCAGCAGCATGGTGGTCGGCCTGGCCACCGCGGCCGGCGCCCTCCTGCCGTTCGCGCTGCTGTTGGTGATCCTCGGCATCCCCGCCCTACTACTGCTGCGCCGGCTGCGGACCTCGCAGCGCCAGGATGCCCCTCAGGCAGGGTAAGCGTGCACAAAGTCGACCAGACGGGCCAACGCGTCAGGGTCGGTCGCGGGAAGCACGCCATGACCGAGGTTGAACACATGCCCCGGCGCCCGGCGACCCGAGTCGATGATCGCGGCGGCCGACGCGTGCACGACCTGCGTCGGTGCGAACAGCACCGCGGGATCCAGATTGCCCTGGACCGGCCGATGCGACCCGATCCGCTGCGCGGCGACGTCCAGCGGGACACGCCAGTCCACCCCGACCACGTCAGCGCCCGCCTCCCCCATCGCGCCCAGCAGCTCCCCCGTCCCGACGCCGAAGTGAATCCGTGGCACACCGAGATGAGCGGTCTGCGCCAGCACCGACGCCGAGTGCGGCTGCACGAACTGCTGATAGTCGGTGAGGGACAGCACGCCTGCCCAGGAGTCGAACAGCTGCACGGCCGCAGCGCCAGCGGCCACCTGCACCTGCAGGAACGCCGCAGCGATGTTGGCGAGCCGGTCGAGCAGCGCGTGCCACACCTCCGGCTCGCCGTGCATCAGCGCCTTGGTGCGGGCATGGTCGCGGGAGGGTCCGCCCTCGACCAGGTAGGACGCCAGCGTGAACGGCGCCCCGGCGAAGCCGATCAGCGGCACCGCACCCAGCTCACCGACCAACGCGCGTACGGACTCGGTGACGTACGAGACGTCGTCGGGCTGCAGCGGCCGTAACCGGCCGATGTCGGCAGCGGTCCGGAACGGGTCCGCGATGACCGGCCCGGTCCCGGGCACGATGTCGACGTCGACGCCCACAGCCTTGAGCGGCACGACGATGTCGGAGAAGAGGATGGCGGCGTCGACGCCGTAGCGGCGCACCGGTTGCAGCGTGATCTCGACAACCATGTCAGGCCGCGAGCACGCCTCCAGCATCGGGACACCGTCGCGCAGGGCGCGGTACTCGGGAAGTGAGCGACCGGCCTGGCGCATGAACCACACCGGCACGTGAGGGACCGGCTCACCGCGGCAGGCCAGCAGGAACGCGCTCCCTGATGCGGTCGGTGAGGCTGCCACCGGCCGATCGTCGCAGGTCATCCGGCGAGTCGCCGCACAGGGCAACCGAGGCCCGGCCTAGGCTCGCCTCATGGGAGCCAGGAAGGAGCTCGACGAACCCCCTGAGGAGTTCCTGGCGGCCGTCGAGCAGTTGCGCAGCGCGCGGTTGCGCAGCGAGGTCGCCTCCGAGGAGATGCCCGCACCCCAGCGCATCGCCCCGTACGCCGCCGCGCTCAGCGGTGAGGTCACCTCGGAGGGCAAGGAGCTCGGCACCGGCCGGATCGTGTTGCTGCACGACCCGGCCGGAAACGAGGCCTGGAGCGGCACATTTCGTTGCGTTGCCTTCGCGCGTGCCGACATCGACCCGGAGATGATCACCGACCCGGTGCTGTCCGCGGTCGGCTGGTCGTGGCTCACCGACGCACTGGTCAGCCACAACGCCCGGTACGCGGCTCCAAGCGGCACTGTGACGACCGTGCTGTCGGAGGGGTTCGGCGGCATGTCCGAGGACGGCTCGACCGCGCAGATCGAGATTCGGGCCTCGTGGACACCGATCGGGGAGATCACCTGCCATGTGCAGGCCTGGGCCGACGTGCTGTGCACCGCCGCAGGGTTGCCACCGCTGCCGCCTGGCGTGGTGTCGATGCCGAACCGCCGCGGGCCGCGGAGCTGACGCGGTGGCGGACGGCGACGCCGTAGGCGACGCCGGCGCCGACCTGCCACGGCTGCCGCTGCGCGAACCTCTCTCCGACCTGGTGAACACGCCAGCGTCGCTGCAGGAGACGGTCGACGCTCTCGGCCGCGGACAAGGCCCGGTCGCCATCGACGCCGAGCGGGCGTCGGGGTACCGCTACTCCCCTCGTGCCTACCTGGTGCAGCTCCGCCGTGAGGGGTCGGGCACCGCACTGATCGATCCCACCGAGTTCGACGACCTGCGGCCGCTGGACGCCGCCATCGGTGACACCGAGTGGATCCTGCACGCGGCCACGCAGGACCTGCCCTGTCTCGCCGAGCTCGAGATGCGGCCGCAGCGGCTGTTTGATACCGAGCTGGCCGGACGACTGCTCAATCTGGCGCGGGTCGGTCTGGCGTCACTGGTGCAGGAGCTTCTCGGTTACTCCCTCGCCAAGGAGCACTCGGCGGTCGACTGGTCGAGGCGCCCCCTGCCCGAACCGTGGCTCGAGTACGCGGCCCTCGACGTCGAGGTGCTGATCGAGCTTCGCGAGGTGCTCGGCCAACGGCTCGAGGCGAGCGGCAAGCTCGGCTGGGCTCAGGAAGAGTTCGATGCGCTGAGAACCTTTTCCGGGCCGGGGGCCCGGTTGGAGCCGTGGCGCCGCGTGTCTGGCATCCACCGAGCCCGCGGTCGGCGCTCACTCGCGATCATCCGGGAGCTGTGGCTGGCCCGCAACGACATCGCGGCCGCTGCAGACACGAGCCCGAGCCGGATCCTGCACGACTCCGCCATCATGGAGGCGGCCATCGACGTCTCGACGACCGCTCGCCCCGTACGGTCGTTGCCCGGGATGCGCAGCCGAAACGCGCGCCGCAACCTCGACCGTTGGGCGCAGGCCGTTGCGGTGGCGCTCGCCCTGCCGGAGGACCAGCTCCCCACCGTCACCCCCCGTTACGAGGGTCCCCCACCGGCTCGAGGCTGGCCGGACCGAGACCCGGAGGCCGCCGCCCGGCTGGCTGCGTCCCGTGAAGCCCTCCGGGCGATCGCTGCGGACCACGACCTGCCGGCGGAGAACCTGCTGGCACCGGACTATGTGCGCCGCCTGGCCTGGGAACCGCCGAGCCCCTTGACGCCCGACGCCGTGGCTGCGGTGCTGCTCCGGCTCGGCGCCCGAGGCTGGCAGATCACGCTTACGTTACCCGCGCTCACCTCCGCGTTGACGGCCCTACCTCCGGCGAACAACTTAGGTTAGGGTTCCCTAAGACATTCGTCCGACGGTGCGGGGTGCCACATGCTTGCCAACTTCCTCATCGGCCTGCGCGAGGGCCTAGAAGCGAGCCTGGTCGTTGGGATTCTGGTGGCCTATCTGGTCAAGACCGGGCGCAGCGAGCGGCTGCGATACGTCTGGATGGGGGTTGCCATCGCGCTGGTGGTGAGCCTGGCCTTCGGCGCCGCGCTCACGTTCACCTCGAACCGGCTGTCGT
>JACCZI010000223.1 GCA_013696015.1 Nocardioidaceae bacterium | reverse complement strand
CAGGTGCTGCTGCCGGTGTTGCTGGTGGACCGTGACCTCGACTGGACCAGCCCCGACGACGACGTACGTCTCGGCGTCGGCGCCGTTGCCCGGGCCCGCGTCGTGGTGTGCCCCGGCCTGGCGGCCGATCCGAGCGGGGCCCGACTCGGCCGCGGCGGCGGCTCGTACGACCGCGCGCTGGCCCGCTGCGGTGCGGACACGGTGCGGGTGCTGTTGCTGCACGACGATGAGATGGTCGAGTCGGTCCCGACCGCCACGCACGACCAGCGCGTCCACATCGTCGTCACCCCGAGCCGCATCATGCGACTGCGCTGACGAGCCGGTCTGGGCTCAGCCGGCGGGCAGCAGGACCAGCCGGTCCTGCATCGCCCCCTCGACGGCGCCACGGCTGAAGGGCCACGCCAGGGTTTCGCCGTCCACCCACAGCTGCGTCTGGTCGGTGTAGTGCGCGCTGTAAGCGTGCCCGGACGCGCCGGTGACCTGGATCCAGCGCGAGGCGTCGAGGTCGGCCATCGACACGACCATGCGCATCGCCGGCACCGCGGTCACCTCGAATCCGTCGGTGGCGACCCACGACGTCGCGTCGACCGTGCCCCCACCGCCGCCCACCTCGTACGGGCCCCGGTTGAACGCGCCCCTGACCAGCCCGACCTCGGACTGCCCGAGCGTCAGGTTGTCCAGCGACAGCCGATGCAGGAGACCCCATGCCCACTCGTCGGTGTCCCGAGCCAGCAGCCGGGTCATGTCGTCCCGCCCCCGTTTCAGCGCTGCGAGCAGCACGTCGTCGCGGGTCTCGCGTACGTCATCGGTACCGACGTCGTCCCACCACATGCTGTCGGGCACCGACAGCAGCCCGCTGACGACGGCGAACCACCGGTCGTCACCGTCGGGCCACGCCGCCTCGGGCAGCTGGTCTTGGAAGGTCAGCGCGAGGACCTGGGTCCACACAGCGTTGAAGTACGCCGCCGAGCCCGACTCGGCCGGTTGTGTGTAGTCCCAGTCGCGCAGCACCCGCTGCCCCTGCCGGTAGTAGTTGGTCGGCAGGTCGATGTCGAGCAGGAACGGTGTGAGCGCGGCCGCGTTGGCGTTCCATGTGTCGAGCTGCATCTCGGCCATGTCGGCGACGTCGTGCGTGGCCTGCGACCTCAGCAGGTTGATGAGGCGCTGGCTGCGGTAGCCGTACGACGTGTCGCTGGTGAGCGGGTAGCGGTAGTCCGGCCCGATCACCGGCTGGTTGGCGGTCACGACGTAGCCGGAGTCGGGGTCGAGCACCGAGGGCAGCGCCTCGAACGGGATGTAGCCCTTCCAGTCGTAGCGCGAGTCCCACCCGGGCACCGGCCAGCGCCCGTCGTAGCCGGTCCGGATCGGGATCTGACCCGGCGCCTGATAGCCGATGTGGCCGGCGACGTCGGCGTACACGAGGTTCTGCGACGGGACCGCGAACAACCTCGTCGCCTCGCGGAACCGGGTCCACGACGTTGCCTTGTTGATGCCGATGACGGCGTCCATCGTGCGTCCTGGGGTGAGCGCGGTCCAGCGCAGCGACACCGCGTACGGCTCGGCGCCGGGCTCCGGTGTGAGGGGTGGTTGTGCCGCCTGGCGGCCGGTATCCCCGGCCTCCTCGACCACGTCGGAGAGCAGCGGCCCGTGTCGGGTGGACCGGATCGTGATCGTCACCCTGCCGTCGAGCCCGGCAACCTCGAACGACTCCTCCCGCGTCCGGAGCGGCAGCTGCTCGCCGTCGTACAGGTACGTGCCGCGTTCCTCGTCGACCCGCTCGAGGTAGAGGTCGGTGACGTCGGCGTACATCGTCGTCAGTCCCCAGGCGATGCGCTGGTTGTGGCCAATGATCACCCCGGGCATTCCGGCGAACGTGAAACCGGACACGTCGAACGGGCAGGCCCGGCTCAGCTCGCGACAGTGCAGGCCCATCTGGTACCAGATGCCCGGCATCGACGGCGCGAGGTGCGGGTCGTTGGCGAGGATCGGCTCGCCGGTCGCGGAGCGGCGACCGGACACCGCCCACGAGTTCGACCCGATTCCCTCGCGGGTGCCCAGCAGCGTCGGCAGGTCGGCAAGGACCTCAGCGATGCCGTCGAGGCTGTGCCGTACACGTTGCGTCTGCCGGGTGAGCAACGGCGGCGGGCGCAACAGCTGGGTGCGCTCGTCGGCGCGGAAGATCCCGCCGACGACGCGACCCTGCGTGACGATCGGCGCGTTGCGCGAGTACGGGTAGCGCGGATACAGCTGCTCGACCTCGGCGGTCATCAGGTTCGCCGTGGCGAGCACGCGGTCGACCTCGTCGCTCATGTTGCTGCGCAGGTCCCACGCCATCGCCTTCAGCCAGGCCACCGAGTCCGCCGGCGTCCACGGCTCCGGCGCGTAGTCGGGGCCGGTGATCGACAACACGGCGTACTCGAACGACAGGTCTGCCCCCGACTTCCCCTCGATGTAGGCGTTGACGCCGTTCGCGTACGCCTGCAGGAAGCGCCGGGTGTCGGGATCGAGGATCGCCAGCTCCCGTTCGGCGACCCGGCGCCAGCCGAGGGTACGGACGACCATGTCGGTCTCAAGCGCGTCCGAGCCGAACAGCTCGCTCAGCCGACCCGAGGTGAGGTGGCGGCGGAAGTCCATCTCGAAGAAGCGGTCCTGTGCTTGCACGTACCCCTGGGCGAAGAACAGGTCATGCGCGGTGTCGGCGTACACCTGCGGGATCCCCGCCTCGTCGCGCAGCACCTCCACCGGGCCCTGAAGGCCTGCGACTGTGATCTCACCGGAGGTCTGTGGGAACGACTGCCGCACCGAGGCGACCACGAACGCGGCCACGGCGGCCGACACGACGAGGAGGAGTACGGCCGCATAGACCACAAAGCTCCAGGGGCGCCGCACTCACGCAATTGTGCCTGGCGGTGCCGGAGCCGCTCCGTCGACGCGGCGAATCCCGCGCGAGGTGTGCGGCGGTCCACGCTGCCGACGGCACCGACAGGCCAGCGAACGCCGGCTGAACGACCGCCCGTGTCCATCGCCTTCTGGCACACTTGGCAGTCCAAGCGTTCGAGTGCCAACGAGGAGACCGCCATCGTGCCCACCTATCAGTACGTGTGCACCGATTGCGGCGGCGAGCTCGAAGCACAACAGTCGTTCCGTGACGACGCGCTGACGGTATGCCCGACGTGCCAAGGGAAGCTGCGGAAGGTCTTCGGCGCGGTGGGTGTGGTGTTCAAGGGCTCCGGCTTCTACCGCACCGACAGCCGCGCGGCGGCGGAGGCCAAGGCCAGCTCCGACGGCGACGGTGTGAAGCCGGCCGCCAAGGAGGCTGCGACCACCTCAAGCAAGAACGGCGACTCCGGCAGCGGCAAGGACCCATCCACGACGTCCAGCACCGGCTCGAGCGCGGCCAAGGAGTCGGCTGCCTGAGGCTGTGGACAGACCCCGGCGATAGCCGGGCGCTCCTATCGTCTCGACGTGACCTTGCAACGGCTGCGCGCGTTTCGCTCCGATCTGCGCCGCGCCGTCGCCGCGCGGCGTCGGACGCTGGCCGCAATCTTCGCGGCTGCGGCGGTGGTGAGCGGCATCTCCGCGGCCCGACCCCCGCCGCCACCGACGACGCCGCTCGTCGTCGCAGCCCATGACCTGACCGCCGGCACCGTGCTCGGGGTCGATGATCTCGACACCGTCGAGTGGCCGAGCGACGCGGTACCCGGTGGTGCGCTCGCCACCGACGACCCCGCCCTCGGCCGAACGGTTGCCGCCCCCATGCGCGCCGGCGAGCTACTCACCGACGTACGTCTGGTGCAACCGAGCCTGCTCGTCGGCTACTCCCCACAGTCGGTGCTCGCCACGATCCGGATCGCCGATCCGGCGACCGCGTCAGTCGTGCACGTCGGTGACGTCGTCGCCATCGTCGGTGCCAACCCGCAGGGCGGCCCCACCTCAGCCAGCGTGCTGGCCCGAGACATCCGCGTCGTCGCAATGCCCGCGGCCCCAGCCGAGTCGCTGGCGGTCAGCGACGGGTTGGTTCTGGTCGTCGTGGTCGACGAGGCCATCGCCCTACAGCTCGCCGATGCGGCCGTCCGGCTGTCGCTCAGCGTGCTGCTGACCTGACATGGTTCAATCGAGCGGGCCAGGCGGCGTGCGACCGCAACAACTACGCCGGGTGCCGTTGTCGGCGTTGTCTGCGGCGGTCGCGAGCTTGGCGGGCATGGCGGCGGTGGGTCTGGTCGGCGTCGCGGCGCAGGGCGGTGTCCTCGCGAGTGTCTTGGCGGTCGTACCGGCCTTGTGTGCGCTGATAGCGACGTTGTTCTTGGCGGACGACGAAGGGGCGGCGGCGTTTCGGCGTGCGGGTGGGTGGTTGCTCGAAGCGGCGGCGCAGGTCGCGTAGGCGCGCGTCGGCGGCTTGGGTGTCTCGTGGTGCGGATGCGGCGATGGTGGTGGGTCGGCTGCCTTCACCCAACGTCGGTGGCGGGAGCAGCGGGTAGGTGTGCCCAGTCGGCATCGTCCAGGCCACGGTGGGCGCGTTCGCCCGCAGCTTGTCGAAACCGTCGCCGACCGGTTGCGGTGTTACGACGCTGACGTGGATGTCGGGATGGTCTTTGATCACGTGCGGGTTCTTGGCCAACCCTTGGCCGTTTCCGGCGCTGGTCGGGCCTCCATCGTGGACCTCGTCGATGTGGTCGACGTCGACGATCCGGCCACCACTGAGCCGGCAGCGCTGGTCGCGGTAGATCCCGAACTGGCGCAATCCTCCGGCAAAGCACCGGGCCGTTGAGTCCATG
>JACCZI010000202.1 GCA_013696015.1 Nocardioidaceae bacterium | reverse complement strand
GGTGTGAGCAGCAACACGATGGTCGGTGTCCACCCGATGGTGGTGGCGGTCAGCGACGCCCGAGCGGCGCTCGTCGAGAGCGCAGACTCGCCGCTGTGGTCGCTACCTTCGACGCCCTCCGCGACGGCTACGGACACGTCCGCCTCGACGACGGCAGCCGGCTGTCCATCACCACCGCCCGCCACCTCGCCCGCGAAGCCACCCTGCTCCACATCCTGCTCGACAAAGCCGGCGTCCCACTCTCCGTCGGGCGCCGCCGGCGCCTCTTTCGCAGCGCCATCCGACGCGCCCTAACACTCCGCGACCGCGGCTGCGCCTTCCCCGGCTGCGACCGGCCACCGGCCTGGTGCCACGCCCACCACATCTTCCCCTGGCAACACGGCGGAGTGACCAGCCTCGACAACGGCGTCCTGCTCTGCGGCCACCACCACCGCCTCATCCACAACAGCCCCTGGCAAGTCGTGCTCGCCGCCGACGGACACCCCGACTTTTTGCCGCCACCCTGGATCGACCCCGACCGCAAACCCCTCCGCAACCACACCCACGACGCCATGCTCAACTGAGCCGGTCGGCTACCCGTACCCCTTGGCTCGCTGACCGAGCGCCCGCTGGGCCTCGCGCTTTGCTTCCTTCGCGGCCAGCGCCTGGCGTTTGTCGTAGGTCCGCTTGCCGCGGGCCAGCGCGATCTCCACCTTGGCGCGGCCGTCCTTGAAGTACAGCGACAGCGGCACGATTGTCAGGCCACGCTCGGCCACCCTCGCCGACAACCGCTCGATCTCGAGCCGGTGCAGGAGCAGCTTGCGTCGGCGTCGCGGTTCGTGGTTGGTCCAGGTGCCCTGGGTGTACTCCGGGATGTGCACGCCCTGCAGCCACAGCTCGCCGGCATCGACCTCGGCGAACCCGTCCACCAGCGAGGCGCGTCCGGCGCGGAGCGACTTCACCTCGGTGCCGGTCAAGACCAGGCCAGCCTCGTAGGTGTCCTCGACGTGGTAGTCGTAGCGCGCCTTGCGGTTCTGTGCCACGACCTTGCGTCCCTGCTCACGTGACATGCCGGCCATTGTCGCTGATGGCGTCACCGCACCGTAACTACCGGGTCACAGCCATCCCATCGGGTTAACGGCCACGCCGTCCTCGTACACCATGAAGTGCAGGTGGCATCCGGTCGAGTAGCCGGTGGTGCCGGCGTAGCCGAGCAGCTGGCCGCGCTCGACGCGGGCACCACCGGGCACGGCGAAGCGCGCGAGGTGGTTGTACGACGTCGCCAGGCTGACTCCGTTGACGCTTCCGTGGGAGACGATGATGCGGTTGCCGTATCCCCCGTTGTAGTACTCCGACACGACCGTGCCGGCCGCGGCGGCGTAAATCGGCGTCCCGCACGAGGCTTGCAGGTCGGTGCCGTCGTGGAGTTTGACCACGCGCAGAATCGGGTGCAGCCGCATCCCGTACGACGACGTGACGTAGGTGTCGGTGAGCGGCGGGCTCAGGAAACGGCCGGTGTCGGCGACCGAGATTGATGGGCCTGCCGCGCGGAGCGCCAGCCGCTGCAGCATGACCTGGATCCGGTCGCGCTCCCGCTCCAGCCGCACGATCTGTCGCAGGTCTTGTTGTTTGGCGCGGTCGGCACGGAGCTGGGCGGCCCGTCGGTCGTCGACCAGGGCGCGGACAGAGTCGGCCTCACTCTGCGCGGCCGCCTCCAGATCTTCCTTCTGCTGCCGGTTCTCGGCCGCCTCGGCGCGCCGCGCCGCGACCTCGTCGCGCACATCGGCGACCTGTTGCTCCTGGATCGACAGCAGCGTCGTCGCCGCGCTGAGATCGTCGATGCTTGCCGACTGCGCCCCCGCGAACGACTCAGCCAGGCTCAGCCGCTCCCCGAAGTCGGTCGTGCTGCCGCCGTCGAGAACCACACCCAGGCTGAGCAACGAGGGACTGCCGTACTGGTAGGAGTTCACGACGAACGCGGCGAGGTCGTCCTCGGCGTCGGTGACCTCCTGCTGCCCGTCCAGCAACGCCTGCTCGGCAGCGGCGAGCCGCTCCTCGGCGGCGTCCAGCTCGGCCTGCAACAGCTCGTCGCGCTCGATGGCGACGGCCAGCAGCTCGCGGGTATCGGCGAGGGAGGCCCGGGCCGCGGCGAGGGTGCGCTGTGCCCGCACCAGGGCTCGGGACGAGGCGATCAGCTCGGCGCTGGACTCATCGAGGTCTTGGTTGGCGGCCTTGAGGTCCTGGTTGACGCCATGCCGCTTGTCCTGGAGATCATCGTCACGGCTAGCGAAGCTCGGGGACGCGACCGAGGCGGTCAGGACCGTGACCAGCAGCGCCGCGAGCGCCGTCAGACGACGACGCCGGGAAGGCACGACTGTCCCGACCGGCCGCCCGTCGCGCCGGTCAGACCTGGGCCTTCCGACCGCAGGCGGACGACCATGGGGGAAGTGTCGAACCACCAGAGAGCCTTCGCTGTTGCCTTGAGTTGCCCTTACCGCTCGTGCCGACAAGTCGGGATCCGTGCCGGCGCCTGCTCCGACGGTAGCCCAGGACCTTCAGACATCGAGGTATTTGCGCGTCATGATGAGTGTTGGCACCAACGCGAGCAGCACACCCAGCGCCAGGCTGGAGCCGCCGGCGATGAACGCCTCGCGCCAGCCGATCCAGTCGGTGATCGTCGCGATCCGCGAATCGAGCACCCCGTCGAAGATCGCGAACTGCATGAACGCTGCCAACGCAGCGCACGCCAGGGCACCCGCCACCAGCGCAGCCAGCAGCGACTCCAGCACGAACGGGAGCTGGATGTGCCAGGTCGAGGCCCCGACCAGACGCATGATACCGATCTCGCGCCGACGAGCGTACGCCGCCAGCCGGATCGTGTTGGACACCTGCATGATGGCCGCCACCACGAGCAGCGTCGCGATGATCAGGGAGGCGTTCCGCAGCAGTGTGAGTGTGAGGTAGAGCGGCCTCAGTTGCTCGGTGAGACTCAGCACGTTGTCGACGCCGGGTGTGCCGGTCATCGCAGCAGTCACGCTGTTGGTGTTGTCGGGGTCGGCGAGTGTCACGAAGAACGCGGCTGAGAACTGGTCCGGGCGGGTGATCTCGAAGACGCGCTCGGTCGACGGGCTCTGCGAGAACAGCTCCTTGGCCTTGTCGTACGACTGCTGAGCGCTCTGGTAGCGCACGCCCTCGACCTCGGGGTTCTGCGTCAGTGCCAGCTCGATCTGTTCCTGCTGCGACGGGATGACCGCTCCCTCGAGGCACGTTCCGGCGACCGAGCTGTCCGAGCACAGCGTGACCTGCAGCTGGAGCCGGTCGCCGAAGAACTGCTCGGTCTTGTCGGTCTGCATGATCACCAAGACCCCGAAGCCCACGAGGGTCAGCGACACGAACGTGGTGACGACGAGCGAGATTGTCATCGACACGTTGCGCCGCAGGCCCGTACCGAGCTCGGAGAAGATCTGGGATATCCGCATGTTCCTCGCAGGTCGTGGGCTGCTGCCCCGGTGACGGTGGTCAGTGCTGGTAGCCATACACACCGCGCGCCTGGTCTCGGATGACCTTGCCGGCGTCCAGCTCGATCACCCGTTTGCGCATCTGGTCGACGACTCCGGCGTCATGGGTGGCCATCACCACGGTGGTCCCCGTGCGGTTGATCCGGTCGAGCAGCTTCATGATGCCGACCGAGGTCGAAGGGTCGAGGTTGCCCGTCGGCTCGTCTGCTATCAGGATCAGCGGCCGGTTGACGAACGCGCGGGCGATGCCGACCCGCTGCTGCTCACCGCCGGACAGCTCATGGGGCATCCGCCCGCCCTTGCCGCCGAGCCCCACCAGATCGAGCGTCTCCGGCACGACCTTGTCGATGAGCGAGCGCGGCTTGCCGATCACCTGCAGCGCGAACGCCACGTTCTCGCTGACGGTCTTGTTGGGCAGCAGCCTGAAGTCCTGGAAGACGGTGCCGATCTGACGGCGAAGCCCCGGAACCTTCCAGCCGGCCAGCCGGTTGACCTCCCGCCCGGCGACGTACACCCGACCGGTCGTCGGACGCGTCTCGCGCAGCACCAGACGCAGGAAGGTCGACTTGCCCGAGCCGGAGGCACCGACCAAAAAGACGAACTCAGCCCGATCCACCTCGACATCGACCGAGTCGAGTGCCGGGCGCTGCTGGCCCGGGTAGGCCTTGGTGACGTTCTCGAAGCGGATCACTGGTTCCAGGCCGAATCGGGGGCAGGAGCGCCACGACGGGCGGGGGCTGGTGGCCGAGTTTACGTCGGGTCGGCGACGCCGAGGCGCAGACTCGCCCCGCCGCCGGTGGGCTCAGACCGCCGCCCGCTCGGCGCCGCGGCGCCATCGGATGCCGGCCTCGAGGAAGTCGTCGATGTGACCGTCGAACACCGCAGCGGTGTTGCCGGTCTCGTACTCGGTGCGCAGGTCCTTGACCATCTGGTACGGGTGCAGCACGTACGAGCGCATCTGGTCGCCCCATGAGCCGGCGACGTCACCGCGCAGCTCGTCGAGCGTGGCCCGCTCCTCGGCGCGCTTCAGCACGAGCAGCTTGGCCTTCAAGATCACCATCGCGGTCGCCTTGTTCTGCAGCTGACTCTTCTCGTTCTGCACGCTGACGACGATGCCGCTGGGGGCGTGGGTGAGGCGCACCGCTGAGTCGGTGGTGTTGACGCTCTGCCCTCCGGGACCGGACGAGCGGTAGACGTCGACCCTGATGTCCTCCTCGGGGATGTCGATCTCGTCGGTCTGCTCGAGCACCGGCACCACCTCGAGGGCGGCGAACGAGGTCTGTCTGCGCCCCTGGTTGTCGAACGGCGAGATGCGGACCAGCCGGTGCGTCCCGGTCTCGACCGACAGCGTCCCGTACGCGTACGGCGCCTTGATCGCGAACGTCGCGGACTTGATGCCAGCCTCCTCTGCATAGGAGGTGTCATAGACCTCTACCGGGTACTTGTGCTGCTCGGCCCAGCGGATGTACATCCGCATGAGCATCTCGGCGAAGTCCGCCGCGTCGACGCCTCCGGCGCCGGAGCGCACGGTGATCAGCGCCTCGCGGGCGTCGTACTCACCCGAGAGCAGGGTGCGCACCTCGAGCGCCTCGATGGCCTTGCTGATCCGGCCGAGCTCGGACTCCGCCTCGGCGTGCACCCCTGCGTCGCCCTCCTCGTCGGCCAGCTCGACCATGATCTGCACGTCGTCTAGGCGCTGCCGCAGGTTACCGACTCGCTCGAGGTCGGACTGCAGCACCGAGAGCCGACCGGTGACGCGTTGCGCGTTGGCCTGGTCACCCCACAGGTCCGGTACCGACACCTGCTGCTGCAGGTCGGTGATCTCGGCGCGCATCGCGGGCAGGTCGAGCACCTGCTCGATCGTCGTCAGCGTCGCCTCGAGCGCCTTGACCCGCGCAGCGATATCCGGTCCGGCCATGACGCTCAACCCTACGCGGTCACGCTCGCCGGACGCGCCTGGTGGCGTGCTGCTCTGCGCCCATGGCCTCGGTCTCATCGACGACTCTCGTCGAAGGTCTCGACGTAGAGCCAGTCACCGAGATCCACCAGCGAGGACCCCGGCACTGCACCGGCCACCGCCTCCCAGCTCGACGAATGCGGGAAGAAGTGCAGATGCAGGTTGAACGAGTACCGGTGGGGCCGCTCACGGGGAATCACGATAATTCACCGCTTCGCTGCCACTCTGCGCAGCTCGGACAGCGCGACCCCGATCCGCTGGACATGTTCCAGCGTGTGCGTGCTGACCACGGTGTCGAACGCATCGTCCGGAAACGGCAGATCCTCGACGCTTCCCTCGACAAATCGCACGCCGTCCCGGTCCGTCAGCGCCTGGTCGAGCACGATGTCGCAACCCACGACCGGCCCGCCGCGGGACGAGAGCACGTCGACCAGATGGCCGCGTCCGCACCCGGCGTACAACACTGTCGCGCCTACCACAGCATCCGTGATCGCCCTGACGCACTCCTCGTTCAGGTCCGTGCCGCCCTGGACCTTCTGCAGGCCCGCTGTCGAGCCATAGACGTCCGAGAACTGGTCTGCTGACAGCCAGAATCCCGTTGCTTGAAGTCCGCGAACACCCGGAAGCGGCGGCCGAACACGAGCCGCAGCAGCGGGTACATCACCACCTTGCTGTCCCTGATGCGTGCCGGCAGCCAGTCGTCGAGGACGTTCCGCACCCGCAGGGCCTGCTCACATGTCAACAACATGGCGGCCGTGATGCCGGGCCCAGTCGCCGGGTCCTCGAAGGTGACAGCGACATGCCGGGCCGGCGAGTCAGCGCACCGGCACGATCGCGGATGCGTCGCCGGTGATCGTCACCACGTCGTCCCAGCCGGGTGGGCGCACCGGCAGACGCAGCGGCGCCGCCAGGCGCACCGTCACTCCGTCGCCGTTGGGTCGCACTGTCCACGTCAAGCCGGGGTAACGCGCCAACGCACCGGCGGCCACGAGATACTCCCCGACGTAGCGGCGCGCCATCACTGGGTCGATTTGTGCCAGCTGTCCGAGCCCGCCGGTGTAGACCTGTTCGCCCTGCACCCCGTCGGCCGCGGCGAGCGCAGCACCGTCGGCGAGCGAGTTGAGAGACTCCCGACGCAGGTACGCCGCCGACGCGTCGATGACGGCGGCGACCAGCAGACCCAGCACGACCAGGAACCCGACCAGCATGACCGTGATCTGACCGGTGTCGGCCCGCGGCGCCGTCACGAACGGTCCTCCCGGAACGTTCCGTACGGCTCCACATGCGTGCTCGCGACGCGTACCGACGGCGCCGAGGACCCGAACACCGCCGGGGCGACCGGAAGCGGCTGTTGCACGGTCACCGACACGGTGATGATCGAGCCGGGACTGAGACAGCGGGCCGGCTCCGGCGAGCACCCGACGGTCAGCGTCGAGCGATCGGCGTCGATGCCCTGATCCGCCAGCGCGACGCGTGCGGCCGCCAGCGCCCGGGCGTAGGCGCTGCCCTGGTCAGGTGAGAGGACGAAGGCGCGACCCGCAGCCCGGCTGGCGGCGGTGACCGCGTACGACGCCCGCTGCACGTCGAACGCCGCCAGCAGCAGATAGACGAGCGGCACCATCAGCAGCAGGGCGAGCCACACGAACTCGATCAGCGCCGAGCCACACTCCGATCGCCTCGTCCGGAGCCGGATCACGGCAACGTCTCCTCGACGGCGTGCCCGGTCACGTCGATTTCGACGGAGGGTCCGAACAGCCCTAGAGCAGGTACCTCGGCGTGTACCTGCACCACGACGCCGGCAACACCCTCCACCGTTGTGACGGAGGAGCTGACGTCGGAGGCGTAGCGCGCCGCCAGCGCACCACGGATCATCTCGCGGGTGCGTGCCTCGCCCTCGACGGGAGACCGGTCGATCGTGGCGGCGTAGCGAGCACCCTCGGAGGCGGCGGCCGTCAGCGTGTTGCGAATGTGGAGCACCAGCCCGAGCTGAATGACGCCCAGCACGAGCGGCACCACCACCACCATGAGCAGCACGAAGTCGACGACCGCCGAACCGTCGTCGGCGGCTCTCCCGGGCTTCGCCGGAACCACCGTGATCTCAGCCGCCGACCGAGGACAGTGCCTCCTGCAGCAGATCCCTGAGCTGAGGGCCGGCAACCGCGGTGAGGACGGCCACCAGGCCGGCCGTCATCACGGTGATCATCACCCAGCCCGGCACGTCGCCGCGCTCGTCTCGATGGCAACGCGTCGCGAGCAGACAGGTGAGCATGCCCACCACTTTCTCGACTGCCATGTTCGTCGTCCTGCCCATGGTTCCCACCTTCGTTCGTCCTCTGGCTGCGGTCACGGGGTGGCCAGGTTGAGACCGATGACCCCTGGATAAAAGGCGAAGACGACGGTGACCGGGAGGATCAAGAACACGATGGGCACCATCATCGTCACCTCCTTGCGAGCCCCGGATTCGATCAAGGCTCGTCGACCGGCTTCGCGTACGTCCGCGGCCTGCGCGTGCAGCACGTCCACGAGCGGCGTGCCTCGCTCGATCGCGACGGCGAGCCCCTCGGCGAAGCGGGCGATGACCGGCACCCCGCTGCGCGCCGCGTACGCATCGAGGGCGCGATGCACCGGCGTCCCGGTGCGCACCTGGCCGAGCACCACGTGCATATCGCGCGCCATCTCACCGGAGCTGACGACCGCAACCCGTTCGAGGGCAGCGACCGGACCCTCCCCGGCGGCCACCGACAATGCCATCAGGTCGGCGACGGTCGGGAACTCCGCGAGCATCCGCTCCTCCCGGCGGCGGACCGCGGACGTCAGCGCCTGGTCGCGCAGGAGTACCCCAGCCAGGAACGCCACGGCACACGCCACCAAGGTCGCCAACGGCGCCACCGACGCGCGCAGGGCAAGCAGCAGACCGAGCGCAGCGACCAGCGCAAAGCCGATCAACCCCCAGGCGACCTGCTGTACGCGAAACGCGTGCGTGTTCGAGTCCGATCCGAGGCGCTCGAGCCGCCGGCGGACGGATGCCCCGCCTCCCAGCACCCGCTCGACGGCGCCGGCGAGGCGGCCCACAAACGGGCCGAAGATTGCCCATCCGACCACCACCGGTGCTGCACTCGGCCGCACCTGGGCGGTGAGCCGCGCCACCTGGGGCAGATCCTGCAGGTACGGGACGACGCGGTCCGCCAGCGCCGGGCGCCGGGACCGGAGCAGGCTCCCCACGACGAGCCACAGTCCACAACCGAACGACAGACCGAGACCGAGGCCGACCATCATCGGGCTCACGAGAGGACCCGAGACTCGACCGGCAGCCGGCCGATCCATGTCATCAGCCGGTAGGCGAGGAAGCAGACAGTGGCGCCGACACCGAGCACCAGGACACCGCCGGTGGATGCGTACCGACTGATCACATCGCGCTGGAACGACAACATGAGCAGAACGAGCCACGGTGCGGCCACCGCCAGTCGAGCGCCGTTGACCGTCCACGACTGTCGCGACTCCAGCTCGGATCGAGTGCGGGCGTCGTCGCGCAGGTAACCCGAGAGTGCTCGGAGCATCCTCCCGAGGTCACCGCCGCCGACGTCCCGGGCGATTCGGAGCGCCTCGACGACCCGGTCACCGACGGGGTCTGCCAGTCGCGCTTTGAGCTGGTCGAGGCAGTCGCTGAACCGCCCCGAAAGCTGATAGTCACGGCCAAACCTGGCGAACGGCTCCCGGAGTGGTTCGGGACCGCGCTCGCCCAGCTGGGTGAGCGCCTCGGGAAGGGACAAGCCCGCCCGCACGGCGGACGAGAGATTGTCGACGGCTTCCGGCCACAGCTCCGCCAGCTCGCGCTGCCGGCGCTGGGCCCGGCCTCGGATGGCGGCGATGGGAAGATAGGCGGCCATGAGTGCGAAGGCGGCCGCAACCGGCACCGTGCGGGAGACCGCGAGCATCACCAGGCCAACGATCACGGCACTGCTGATACACAGCAGCACGACGCCGGCCACTGTGACGTCCTCGACCCCGGCGCGGCGCAGCAACGCCTCGAGCCGCGAGCCGCTCCGCCGTCGCAGCTGCCGTCCGTCGCCTCGCAGTGCCGACCAGATCGACACCAGCCCAGCGCCGAGCAGGAGGCCGAGAAGCGCACCCATGTCACTACGCTCCGTGGGCAGCGACGCCCGGTTGCGGGTGCAGCAGCCTGCGCAGGTCGATGCCCCGGCGCTCGTATCGCTCGGGCCGCGGCGGTACGCCGGAAAGCCGCTGCAGCCGTCCGCCGCTGGCAGCGAACAGAGGCTCGCTCTCGATGAACCCGTTCTCGACCCTGCCGGGCACGGCGACGATCTCCTCGACCCGCCGTGCGCCGCTGCTGTCCATCGCGAGGTGGACCACCAGGTCGACAGAGGCGGCAACAGTCGGAACCACGAAACGGGACCCAATGTTCTCACCCGCCAAGAGCGGCAGCGTGCACAGCTTGACTAGCGCCTCGCGCGCGGAGTTCGCATGCAGGCTCGTCATCCCGGGCAGGCCCGCGTTGAGCGCGAGCAGCAGGTCGAGGCATTCCTCCGCGCGGACCTCTCCGATGATGATGCGCGACGGACGCATCCGCAGTGACTGTTTGACCAGCTCACGCAACCTGATCTCACCTGTGCCCTCCAGGCCAGCCTGGCGGGTCTGGAGGGCCACCCAGTCCGGGTGTGCGAAC